>JBCCKZ010000034.1:0-17168 GCA_039027135.1 Planctomycetota bacterium | reverse complement strand
GTTTATCTCTGCGAGCACTTTGGCCTCAACGACGTTGCCAAGTATTGGGAACAAGTCGTGACAATGAACGATTATCAAAAGCGTCGATTCAGTGAACGGATCGTCCGAACCATGTTCAACACCGTAAGCGACAAACGCTTGGGGATTTGGGGATTCGCGTTCAAGAAAGACACCAACGACACCCGTGAATCAGCGGCGATTTATGTTTGTCGTGATCTTCTTCGAGAGCATGCCAAGCTTGCAATCTATGATCCACGGGTACCTGAGGATCAAATTCGAAGAGACCTGATCGAGGCATGCACTTCGATGAACGGCGAGATTACAAAACAAGATCTAGCCCTGATTGAAAACAACGTCGAGGTTGTCGACTCGGCGATGGCTGCCGCCGATGATTCTCATGCGGTTGCCGTTTTGACCGAGTGGGATGAATTCAAAGAAGTTGATCTCCCATCCTTGTATTCAAAGATGCATCAACCCGCATTCGTCTTTGATGGCCGAAACTTGCTTGACCATGCCAAGATGCGAGACATTGGTTTCGAAGTACACGCCATCGGCAAAGGCCTTAGCCAACGACAAGATTGACGAGCCTACCGGGAACAGCGATCTCCTTTCGAATCGTTTTCCCGTCGATAAGACTCGAAATCTTCTCGTTCGACTTGGCGGCATCTAGCATTTCATCGGACGACGCACCCGCCGGCAATGACAGCTTCGCCTTTAATTTCCCGTTGATCTGGACGGGGATTTCGATCGTTGACATCACGAGTGCTGACTCATCATGGACCGGCCATGCCGCCATGCTGATTGAGTTTTTCTGTCCCAGCACGTGCCAAAGCTCTTCGGCAATATGCGGTGCATAGGGAGCAAGTAGAACGAGAAACGACGTCATCGCTTCACGAGACCGCGTCTCTTTCTTACCAAAGTAATTGACGAATTCCATCATCCTGGCGATGGCTGTGTTGAAACTCATCGCCTCGGTATCTTCCGTGACTTTCTTAATGGTCGAGTGAAGCATCCTCGCGTCATCTTCGTTCATGGATGAATCAACAATGCCTTCGTGCTTAACAGACTCACCATCACCCGCAGCGACGACCATTCGCCAGACGCGATCCAAAAACCCGCGAACGCCTCCGACACCCTCCATCGACCACGGCTTGGTTGCCTCCAGCGGGCCCATGAACATTTCATAAAGTCGCAATGAATCGGCGCCGTACTGCTGAACAATGTCATCGGGGTTGACGACGTTCCCACGAGCCTTGGACATCTTCTCGGCCTTAGCCAGAAGCTCGATTTCAGATCCGATCAGGAAAGTCTTTCCCTTTCGCTTCTCCACCTCATCATCGCGAATGTCCGTACCGTCCTCATGCGTCAACACGACGGACTCTTTCGCATCCTCGCCTACCCGAACACCTTCGATGCCACGTTGCTTGAGTTCATCAAGGGATTCGTCGTAAGCCTCCGGCGAAACGTGGAACGAGGGTGCTCCCAAGATCATGCCTTGATTGACCAAGCGTCCGAAAGGCTCGGAAGTTGAAACGTGCCCTCGATCAAACAGGACCTTGTGCCAGAATCGAGAGTAAAGGAGGTGCAAAACCGCATGCTCAGCACCTCCGACGTATAGATCAACGGGCATCCAAGATGATTCGAGATCGGCAGCAACGAACGCTTGCTCGTTCTTTGGATCGATGTACCGAAGGTAATACCAACATGACCCCGCCCATTGAGGCATTGTGTTCGTTTCTCGCCGGTACCGTTTGCCGTCAATCTCACAATAGAGCCAATCATCATCGGCCTTTGCCAAGGGTGGCTCGGGTCGGCCATGCGGCTTGAAATCCTCAAGCTCTGGTAGCTTTACCGGTAACTGATCCTCAGGGACTGCTCGCTTGTTGCCAGTTGGTTGGCCATCGGCATCGACCTCATGCAAAATCGGAAAGGGCTCTCCCCAGAACCTTTGACGACTAAACAACCAATCTCTCAGCTTGTAATTGACCGCTTCTCGACCAAGTCCGCTCGAACTGAGATCTGCGGTCACGGCAGCTTTCACAGCTGGTGTTTCTTTGCCGTCAAGTTGCCCGCTATTGATGGCTGTTCCCGCGGCGGGGAAACACACATCACCGCTGAGTATCGCTTCGCGGTCCTCATGATCGGCGGGCGGGTCAACTACTGGGATAACCGGCAAGTCAAACTGTTTCGCGAACTCAAAATCGCGTTCATCGTGTGCAGGAACAGCCATGATCGCACCGGTCCCGTAGCCCGCCAAAACATAGTCGGCGACAAAAATGGGGATTGGTTCCCCGTTCACCGGGTTGATGGCATGTGATCCGGTGCGAACGCCTGTTTTAGTCTTGCCACCGTCGGTACGATCGCGATCCGACTTGAATGACGCCGCTTCTCGATATATCTCGACTGCTTCACGGTTTTCATCCGTGGTCAATTGATCGACGAGAGGATGTTCCGGCGCAACGACCATGTACGTCGCCCCATAAAGTGTGTCGGGGCGGGTCGTGTAAACACGCAAGCATCCTTGGCCAGGATCTTTAGGAAAACCAGCACCAGCTCGGCTGTCTAGCCATGCTTTGTTCGTTTCGGAGCCGATCTGAAAGTCCACCTCGGCACCTGTTGAACGACCGATCCAATCCCGCTGCAACTTCACGATACCGGCCGGCCACTGCAAGTCATCGAGACCTTCAAGTAGCCTCTCGGCATAAGCAGTAATCCTCAGCATCCACTGGCGAAGCGGCAACCTTTGAACGGGATGGCCACCTCGCTCGCTCTTGCCATCAATGACTTCCTCATTCGCCAAGACCGTGCCTAAGTTAGGGCACCAGTTCACAGGAGCAAAGCTCTCGTAGGCAAGGCGATGCTCATCCTGATACTCGGATACCGCGGCCTCACCTTCTGCCGCTACTTCATCCGGAATGGGTAGTTCAGCAATGGGCCTGCCTCGATTGGCCTCCGCATCGAACCAGGTGTCGTAGAGCTGAAGAAAAATCCACTGAGTCCAACGGAAATAGTCTTCGTCCGTTGTCGAAAGAACGCGGCTCCAGTCGTAACTGAAACCAAGCATTTTCAACTGACGCGTGAAGTTATCAATATTTCGCTGGGTCTGGATTCTTGGATGTTCCCCCGTTTTGATGGCATGCTCCTCAGCCGGCAAACCGAAAGCGTCAAACCCCATCGGTTGCAGAACCGCATGGCCCTGGGCTCTCCTATACCTCGCCCCGATATCCGTAGCGGTGTAGCCCTCCGGATGCCCAACGTGCAAGCCATTGCCGCTGGGGTACGGAAACATATCGAGAATGTAGTGCTTCGTCTGACCTGGCTTCAGATTCGGCGTTGAGAACGTTTTGTTCTCCTCCCAATAGGACTGCCAGCGAGGTTCGATTTCACTTGGGTTGTAGCGGGCCATGGAGGCGATGCGGAGGGGCTAATGACAATGTGATCGCCGACCGCAATCGCGAAATGCTACAGCGGGAAATCATCCTCCGTCGCAGCATCCGCATAAAGCGGCATGTGGCGGTAATAAACCTCCAAGATCATGGTCGCAAATGAGGTCGCCGCCAACCGTCCGCCTTCTTCGGGCCCTCGGTGGCTCTTAGAATCCTTGAAATACCAACTTCCCTTAGCGTACCCATTCTGGGACTGAACTTGGACTAACCAATCACGAAGCTCGTTATTGAACTTTTCCCACTTGGGGCCGCCGAATTGACGGAGTACTTGGGCGGCGTAGTAGTTGTAGTAAATGTCTTTCTTGTCGACACCAGTCTTGGCGAGTTGATCGACGCCCTTGATGATCCCCGGATGGTCTTTTTTCCAGCCGGAATACATCCGGCAAAGCAAGCCGATTGCTGAGGTCGTCGGTCGAAAATTCGCCGACTTTTCGACGTATCCATATGTCGATCCTTCATTTGAACCGACCTTATCGAGAAACATCACTGAACCCGCGAAGGTTCGACCCGGGATATTGAGGTGTCCCATGTAACCGCTCTTCAATGCCATGATCTGCCAGCCGGTTACCGACGTATCGCCATCCTGATGAGGCTTGTATCTCCAGCCACCATCCCTCGCCTGAGCGTAGACGATGTAATTGATGGCTCCCTGTGCAGCGGCAGCCAAATCGGGATCCTCTGTCATGGCGTAAGCCTCACATAAAGCAATAGCGGCCAAGCCGTGGGAATAGAGGTTACCGCCACTCTCCGTGTAGTCCAGCATCCGCAAACCACCCTTGCTTACAGGCCTTCCGTTCTGAACAAGAAAACGTAGACCCTTGTGGACCGTCTGTTTGAAATCGCCCTCGAGGTGAGTTTGGCCAGCACCAAGCATCGGCAGCAAAGCCATCGCTGTAGCCGCGTTGAAAGATTTCATCCTCTGCTGGTCACCGGGATGATCGCATTGAACATTGCAAACGATCGTGTGCTGAAATGTCCAGCCACCATTGGGCATTTGGTGCCTCGCAATCCACTTCAAAGCTTCGGTCACCGCAGCCTCGGACGAATCAGTTCCGCCATACTCTCGAAGGAGCTTCTTCTTCATCTCAATCGCTCGACTATTGAGCGGCGCCATCGACGCCGATGTCAGCGTCTTCAAGGCTGATGTTTGCGGAGCCAACGCACTGGCCATGTCCGACATATCGAGTGCGACTTGCTCGATCTGAACATCAGCAACCTCGATCGGTTCGGTCATCTCGAACTGCTCGACGATTTCATCAAGTGGTTCGAATTCCTCCTCCATTTCGGAGACTTCGCCGGGATCAATGTCCTCGATCGTGAACTCTTCGATCTCCGGACCGTCGTCATCCGTGCTCGTTGCCGTCAACACATTCACGATCTTGACCGGATCGGCCACGGTGACCAATCCAAGGAGAACGAGTATCACGATGTGAACCATCAGACTCACCATCCACGCAGGCGCCGCGAGCAAGGCCGAACGGACAGAACTGTCTTCTTCGAGCTCGCCCTCGTCGATAGCGACGATCTGGCTCTCGGCTACTTCTTCCGAATCGGGCTTGCTGCTTTTGGGACCGGGGGATGTATCAGCCATAGATTTACGAAGAGAAGAGAGGCATAGTGATCGCGCCCGCGAACTTCATTGTAGTACGCCGGGCTCTCACTGCGTTTGGCGGCTTCCTGGAGAGCCAAAGAACTCCTAAAAACCAAACGTTTCGGCCTCGCAATTGAACCCACGCGAATGAGCCTGAAAATTACATCTCGAGACAAAGCCGCGACGAATGCTGATACCATGTACGGAGTCGCGGAGATCCGTAAGAACAAGCGACCTCTCGCGATTGGCTCTGAATGACAGCCCCACTTTTCTTCCTAACCCCTGGGTGATCGAAATCGATTCTTCGAATCCTGGCAATCCTGACTCTGCAACCAGCCCTAGACCCGACGCAAAATCGGTCGAGCAAATGCAGACCGAGGCTGAGGCGTTCCGTCGCGACTATCAGGCTGCTCGAGACATGATCGGCAAAGTGATCGTAGGCCACGGCGAGATCGTCGACGGTGTTTTGACGGCGATGCTTTGCGGAGGCCATTGCCTTCTCGAGGGCGTACCCGGGCTCGGTAAGACCATGTTGGTCCGAACGCTCGCCCAGGTTCTCGATCTTGATTTCGGCCGGGTCCAGTTTACGCCGGACCTCATGCCAGCCGACATTCTGGGAACCAACCTGATTGTCGAGGATGAGGCGGGTCGACGGAACTTCCAGTTTCAAAAAGGGCCTGTTTTCACGCAAATACTCCTCGCTGACGAAATCAATCGGGCAACGCCAAAGACCCAGTCAGCAATGCTTGAAACGATGCAGGAAGGCACCGTCACAGCGGCCGGGACTCGCTATGAATTGGACAAGCCATTTTTTGTCCTGGCAACACAGAACCCGATCGAACAAGAGGGAACCTACCCCCTTCCTGAAGCACAGCTCGATCGTTTCCTCTTTAAGCTAGTCGTTGGCTACAGCAGCCGTGAAGATCTCAACGAAATCGTGGAACGCACAACGCGTGGCGACAAAGTCGAGCTAGAGAAAGTCCTCGACGGCGAGAAGATTCGATACTATCAACAAATGGTACGTGAGGTGATTCTGGCGCCACATGTCCGTGACTACCTAGTCCGGCTGACCATGGCGACGCACCCAGGTGGACCGCATGCTGTCTCAACCACAGGCGACTACATCCGTTGGGGGGCAAGCCCCAGAGCGGCACAGACGCTCGCCTTGACCGCCAAGGTCCGGGCATTGCTTGACGAGAGATTCAATGTGTCGATGGAGGATGTTCGCCGAGTTTATCTTCCGGCGCTTCGCCATCGAGTGCTGCTCAACTTTGAGGCGCAAGCAGAGGGCGTTGAAGTGGACCAGGTTCTATTGGATCTCTTGGAAAAAGTACCTGATCAGCAGTAGCAGTAGCCCGAAACGAAAAAAGGCGAGGCCGATCCCGAAGGACCGACCCCGCCTCGCACGGGGGGACGCTTTTATTTCGTGGTGATCATCTCGCTGCATCACGTCGCCCGACAATCCAACAGTAGTTCGAGCCATCCGAGTATCCAGGCTTTCTGCACTCTTTTCTGATCAAAGGCCATCTGGCAACCCAGCCCTGATACAACCCGAACGGTTGTAACGAAAGTGAGGAGCTCTGGGCTACTTTCGGTGACTTATGGTCATCAAAGGACACTGAGTCTGACGCGAAATATGCCTCGTGAAGCGGCCGAATAGCTTGCGTCCCTTTCCATCGCGCTGAACACCAAGGATCAGGAGATCAGCATCTGCGGCTTCGCGCACTATCGTCTCAATCGGATCTTCGCTTCGCAGCAAGACACAACGACTGGTACCCGAGAACGTCATACTCGCTAGTCGATGCATATCGCGCTTCATTGAAACCGCCGCAGACTCAGAAGTTTCTTGCGATACGACGCGCAGGAAGATCACCTCGCATTCGGCTCGTCGACGAAGGGAAACAAGTATTCGAACCAGAAGCGGATCGTGGCCGCCCCGACCGGCGATCGGAATGACCACTCGCCAAGGCTGGTGAAGCACTTTTTCCTTCGATTCAGAACCGACCTGCGGCTCCCCGTTACTCTGCAGCGCCATTACGACGGGGTTATCGGCTGGCGCGCGAAGCACGACGACATCGCACTGAAGCTCACTCAGCAAGCCCTCCAACGGCAACTCAACGGACGTCTCGGGAATCTCGCTCAGGCCGAGGAGCACGGCTTCACATCGGTGCAGTCGCGCAACACGCGCGATCTCATTCATTGGATTCCTCGCGACACTAACGATAGTCTCCGCCGCGATACCCATGCGGTGCGACTCACCAATCAGTCGTGCTAGCGTGCGTTGACTTCGGATCATCGCTGGATGATTTTCACTTCCATCGAACTGCTCGTCAGTCACGATGACGTTTTGCAGGAGCACTCGACCCACACCATTGGGAATCAACGTGTCAGCCAAGAAGATCATCGCTGCGGCATTATCCGGATTCGCGACCGGCACAAGCACGAGCGGCACATGTCCTCTTAAACGAACCAATTCCGGGTTCGCCGCAACATCAACCACGTCGCGAAGCCTTGCCGAACGCGCAAGTAGCGTCAAGAACAATAAGCCACCCACGCTAATCCAAACGGTGGCAATGATGCCAGCCGTCGGCACAGCGATTCCTTGAAAAATGGCCAACGCAAGGCAAGCGAGACCACCGATGACAGGCATCACTTTAAGTGCGTTTTTTCGAAATGCGGCTCCCCGGGAATGATCCTTTTTGGCATGCGGCGATCCCGCGGTTGATCGAATGCGAATAACAATGCAAAGCCAATGCGCGATCGCAAACGTCACAAGAAAGATCAAGCTCGATGCGGCACCAGCCGCAGCCACATCCGGAAGTGCAACAAGCGATCCGATCGTCAAAACACCAGTCGCGATCACAGCGCCAAAAGGAATATTTCGAGCCGAGATACGAGCCATCCATATAGGCAGCGTGTGGTCTCGAGCCATGGACAACGCTATTCGCGACGCGGCAAATAGATTGGCCTGAAGCGCCGTGAACATCGACAACACACCCGCACCAAGCACCAACCAATATCCAGCAGGCCCCAGGAAATTCTGCGCTGCAGCCGCGACGAGTGTCTCGCCGTTCGAACGCGCCAGTTCTTGAATCGGCGTGTTTCCATCCGCCGAAACGCCACCGACGGCCGACAATACCAATAGCATCGGCAAGTAAATCGCCAGCGCGATGATTAGCGAGATGACCATTGCACGCGGAACATTTCGCTTTGGATCCTTCACTTCGCCACCGACCGCAGCAATCAAATCAAATCCTTGAAGAGCGATGAACGTATAGCCCATTGCAATCAGAACTCCCGACGGCCCCGTCGGCGCGAAAGGTGCGAGCATCCCTACCGTTGTCTCGCGTGGCTGCTTTGAGACGGCCCAGATCCCTCCAACAATCAATCCAGCGAATACCACGACTTTCACCACATTGATCCAGGCACCTCCGCCACCCGCTTGCCGCATCGACCAAAGTGTCAAAACGATCACGGTAAGTATCGCGATGATCGACGTACGCTCCGAACCCATCCAAACGGAATCAGGCCACCAGGCTTGTAGCGTCATTTGGAGGAATGCAGCAAACCCCAACGCATACAAAACGGCTGCAACGATGGATGCAAACCAAACGACCCATCCCACGATGAACGCGGCTTCGACGGACAATACCTTTCGGCTGAACGTGTAAGTACCACCCGACTCCGGGAATCGCTTTGCCATCTGGCCGAAAGAAACGGCCGTCATCAGTGCAATGATGCCATTGACCGCGAAAGCAATAACCGCAGCCGGCCCGGCGGCCTCAAAGGCAACTCCCGCAAGGGCAAGAATTCCGCCACCGACAATGGCCCCCACGCCGATACCGATGGCTCCGCCAAGGGTGATCCTGCGATGAGCTTGGCTATCCGTCGGCAGTGCTGAAGTCATTGGTCAACTTAGAGGAAAGCCGAAAGCATAGCCTTTCATTCCTGGACCGCCATCGCCCGATCGATCGTCATTCGCGTCAGCATCGTTTGCAGTGATCGGCACTGCTCCAACGCGTTTTCAATCGTCTCAGTCAGCTCAGAATCTGAGTTGTCGGCTCGCCCATCAAGTTGGTCGCGCCGCTCATCTTTTTCGACTGTAGGTAAAGCAATCCACGTGTCCCAACCAAAGGCTTCGGCCGATTTCTGAAGCTTTTGATAAGCCTTTCTCATGGAGTCTTCATCTTCGGCGTCAACCGCTTCGGCCAACGCTTCAATCGTTTCGCCCACGGCATACATCGAGATCTGACTCAATGCATTGGTGGCTCCCGTGACCAACCCAGAATCAATTTTCTGGAGCGGCGAAACACCCTTTTTGGCGGCGTCAGCTTGAACATCTAGCTGGTCCAACTTGAGTGATTCGACGAACCTCTCGACCCAGACCTCATCTAGTGATTCGCCAGCCTTACCCCTAAGGATACTCAAAACCGTCTTGGCGTCTTCAACCGCGCCATTGGGATGGTTGATCAACCGGTCATATAGCTTTGCAACGTCAATCAGTCGACTTGCATCGGGAGTTGCAGGATTATCAAGATCCCCACCGAGATGCTCTAGCACGGTCGTCAATTCGGGACAATCAACCGCCGAGCGGATAATCTCTAAGGTCGCTTCTCTCGCGGGACCTTCCGTGAGGTTCGCAGGGTCCGATGCCCGTGAGCGAATTCGGTCACGCTCAGCGAGCCAGCCAACCTCATGCAGCATCGCTGCGATTTCCGCGACGTATTGGTCCGTCTTATCCATGTGAGCACTTGCAACCTTCCCGACGATATCCGAAACACGCCGAGCGTGCTGAGCGGCTTGCAAGTTGCGCATGGACAGTGCCGTCAACAATCCGCTTACAACCGATCGAGGAATATCAACTTTGATGCCCGTATCTTCTTCGCCTTCGGAGAGTTGACGTGGGATGTCGTGGTTATAGAGAACGACCTGATTCCGCCCTTGGCGTTTGGCGACATAAAGACAACTATCCGCTTGGTTGATCATGTCCTGAGGATGCACCGCATCGAAACGACGATGGCTCACTCCAAGCGAAGCCGACAGCCTCAACTCAGCCGGGTCCTCCAATCGAATCTTCTCAATCGCAATACGCAGATCTTCGGCCCGGCCGTTGGCATCGTAAAGGTTTGTCCCCGGCATCAAAACACAGAATTCTTCACCGCCATAGCGACAGACGACGGCGTTATCGGCGAACAACTCTCGAACCACTCGCGAGACCGCCTGAAGCACTAAGTCCCCGGTATGGTGACCATAGGTGTCGTTGACGCTTTTGAAATGGTCAACGTCCAGCATCAGGCAAGAAAGGTCTGAGTTTGGATCACTGATCACGTCCTTCCAGTGTTCATCAAATATTTCAAAGAATGCTCGACGATTCAAACATCCCGTCAACGCGTCCTGCGTGGCAAGGATTTCAAGCTCTTTGTTCTTTGCATCAATCTGCGATTTACTTTGACGAAGCAGGGTAAGCATCTTTTCCTGCTCACGCCGATGTTCTTCCACATGGGTGATATCCCGGAACGTTGCCAAAGCCCCCCTTTGGCCTCCGTCGCCGCTAGCAACCGGCGACGCATTGACGGAGAAAATGCGAACTTGGCCTTCATGCTCCAAACGCATCTTTCGATCTGAAATCGACTTTTCATCTCGCACGGCTTGCGTCCAAGGATCATCAGGTTCGGCCGCGTTCATTAATCCGGCTTCTTCTCCGACACTGGCGTCTGCGTTGTTTGGTCCTTCCGCGTCGACATCACCACGAATCCAGTCAAGATCGCTGGCAGCCCGCTTGCAAAGTTCTTCGGAGCTCTTACCCGACATCGAACAGAACGCTTCATTGGCCATCACAACACAACCATCACCGTCCAACACGATCAGCCCTTCGGCTAACGTATCGAGAGCGTTTCTCACTCGGTCGGGGACGACCTGTGTTTTACTAAAGACCGCTGTGAGCCTTGTGATGAAAAACAAGTAGGCAAACGTTCCGACGACAACAAAGTAGATCAGCAGACGAATCGCATCATTTGCGAGGATCGAAGACCAAAACGATTCCGCTCGCGTGAATACAAACTCCATTCGTCCCCAGGGTGCTCCCCGGACGCTCATATCGATGGTCAAAAGCTCCACCTCGGAGTCGCTTTGAGCATCCTCGACCGCTTTGGCGGCCTCTTCGCTCGTTAGGTTCCCCATGCGAAGTGTTTGTGGCCACAGCTCTCCGTGGTGGCCAGAATCCACCGCGAGAGTTCCGTATTGATTTCGCAGCCCCAGTGCCAGAAGCTCTTTATCACGGTCGACGATCGCCTCAAATCGTCTTTCCAGATCCACCAATTCGTCACGATCGATACCATCAATCGACGCAATGGCCATCGATTCACAATAGCTCAACCGCGCATTGCGACGCAGCACCTCGGCATTGGGAATCACTCCCAGCCATTGGGCGCCGGCGACGAGACTGGCACCAACGCAAGACAACGCCAATGCCAACCTCAACGATACGAATCGGTTGCTAAACAAAGAAAATCTACTCGAGTAAAAGCGCCATTCGAAAATGGCCTGATCGCCGAAGGTAAGTTCAGCGATAGCAGTTCAGGCAGTCGTCACCGCGCAGAACACCAGTAGACTCTTGCCCGCTAACCTCACGAAACCGGGAATGTCCACGCAACACTTGCAATTTGCACCCCAAATGCCTGTCGTACTCAGTGGGGTTCTTCCGGTTGGGCCGATTAAGCCGAACTGGGCCATTCCCGCTAAATCGCGGCGGCAACCAAGTCATAACCCGTCGAAGAAACGATTTCACAGGGCACGAGGTCTCCCACGGAGAGTTTTCGCTCTACCTCAGAGACATAAACGATGCCATCAATGTCAGGCGCCTGAGCATAAGTACGCCCCAACCAAACGCCCGGTTGCTCTTCGAGTGGGGCATCGATGATGACGTCTTGCCGGGATCCAACGAGTGATTGGTTCCAAGAAAAGGCTTGTTGCTGCTGGACTGCCATGACTCGTTCCATGCGTTTCCGAGCGACCTTTTCGGGAACTCGGTTCTTCATCCGTGCGGCTGGCGTGTCAGGCTCGACCGAATACGTGAAGACGCCTAGATGCTCGAAGCCTTGCGTCTGAACGAAATCACACAATTGATCGACATCGTCTTCGGTCTCTCCGGGAAATCCAACGATCATCGTCGTTCGCATCACCAGGTTTTTGATCTCCGAACGAAGCCTACCAACAATGTCTTCTTGACTATGGCGAGTGGTTCTCCTGGCCATTTTCTTGAGCATGCGATCCGATGCATGCTGAAGCGGCATATCGATGTACGGAACGACTCGCTCCGATGACGCAAGGGTTTGGATCAAACGATCATCGATGTACATCGGATAGAAATACATCAAGCGTATCCAATCGATGCCATCAATCTGATCCAACTCAAGCAGCAAGTCAGATAGACGCGGCTCGCCGTACAAATCCAATCCGTAATAGGTCGTATCCTGAGCCACGACCACAAGCTCTCTAACACCGGAAGCCGCTAGCCGCTTCGCCTCATCAACCACTTGCTCAATCGGCTTGGTCGCGTGCTTACCTCGCATCTTTGGAATCGCGCAAAACGTGCAAGTTCGGTCACAGCCTTCGCTAATTTTCAGATAGGCAAAGTGTCGAGGCGTGATAGCACTTCGGATACTGTCATCTAGCGGTCGGATGGGCGCCGGTCGAAAGACCGTCGCTTGCTCCTCGACGCCACTTTGCATTCGCTGAACGATATCGAGGATCTCGTTCCGACCGAACACTCCGACCATCGCATCGATGTCGGGCCGCTCCTCGAGTAACTTTCCCTGCCCCCGCTCGACGAGGCACCCAGTTACAACGACACCGCGAATCTTCCCCTGTCGTTTGAGATCCAACATCTCGTCGATCGCGCCAAGCGACTCCGATCTTGCCGAGTCGATGAAGCCACACGTGTTGACGACGACGAAGTCGGCCTCGTCGACGTCGCGGACCATGCGATATCCATCTTGGTCCAACCGGCCGAGCATCTGTTCCGTATCGACCAGGTTCTTGGGGCAGCCAAGGCTGACTACAGCGTATCGTCCCCACGCATCCCGATTGCTCGTGTGCGTTGGCTTCACGGCAAGTTCGGGGCTCGAATCGGTGGCGACGATGGGAAGTTGCACGATGCGATACTGCGTGGGTGGTGGATTCAGATCGACCACAGCTTATCGCCAATTTCCAAAGAATCGAGGTCAAACCTCGAAGTCCCCACCAAACATTGGCCCGCTAGCAGGGTGGACGGTAGGGATTGCCGTCATCATCCTCCAATCTGGTCGAATCTGGATTGATTGGTGATTCCGAACTCCCCTGATTCCCTTCCGGAACCGGCTTCTTTTGCTGTCCACCACAGGCCCAACAGATATCAAAGCTCCCCTCGTTGATCTCATCGCACCTACCACACTGCCATGGCTGACGGCTGTCATCGCGTAGCTCAGCGATGATTCGCAGGGCTTGCTCTTGCTGCTCAGCGGGCACTCGAATGGAATAGCCGTCGGTAATGCCACCACCCATCGCAAAGGCTTCGCCGGCGCTGGTACCGTGAAGCCGAGCTTGGATACCGGCATCCTTGAGGTGCCCCTGGAGGAGGCACGCCTGCCACCGTGTCAAGAATTCGGCAACGACCTTCTCATTCATCGATCCGAACTCGCTCCACCTCCCCGCCACGAAACTCCTCCACAACCCCGTCGACCAACAGACGCAGATCACCCGAATCGCTTACACCGATCGAACGACCTTCAACCAAACGTCCGTTCCAACGCAGCGAGACCAGTTTACCTTGCAACAGGTCATGCCGACGAAACGCCTCGAGCCATCCTGGCAACGCACCCGGCGAATCGGCGTGATGCCACCACAGAGCAAGCCAGTCACTCAGAAACGACCAACGCTCGAGCTGTTCGGCCTTGGAGAGGCTAACCGCTTCGGCGAGGCATCCCACTTCACGGTCTTCCAAACTCGGTGAACGGCTCACATTAATGCCGACACCTATGGCAACTAAATCAGGGTGTTTGGCCAGTCGTTCAACCAATACGCCTGAAACTTTGCGTTGTTCCAAACAAACATCGTTAGGCCATTTGATCGACATGCTTGACGCCACCGACCGTTGTTCGAATCTTGACACGTAGAGCTGGCATGCTTCGAGCGTCACCACTGGCGGAAGCAGTGCGAGGCAGTCGCGACAGGCACGGCTCCAATGCCCATCTTGCACGACCAAGGTGAACGCTAAGTTTCCTTCTTGATCGACCCATCGACGATCAAGACGCCCTCGTCCCGCTGTCTGAAGATCGCAAGTGAATAGCGCTGGTGTGGATGGCACGACGGCTGAGCATCGCAGCCATTCCAATGCATCCGAATTGGTGCTGGCCGTTTGGTGACGATGCTCGTGATAAGTTAACCACGACGGTGGTGACCACGGCTCTGATGGGGTCATAGCATTATCAACCATGACATCAAAAAGATCGCCAAAAGAACCCCCGCAGTGACCTTCCAAATCAACGGTGTCTTCGTTGCCCGTGATTCACCAAACTCGTTTTCGATGAACTCGCCATAGTCAAACTCATCCTCATCGTCCCCATCGAAGAAGTCATCATCGCCATCGATCGAATCAAATTCATCATCCATCAATACAGACCTAGCTCCTCCAAGCCGCTCGATAACTCAGTCCCAAATTGAGGATCCTCTGCAACAGCGAGGGATAATCAATCCCAACGGTCTCAGCAGATTCGGAGAAATCTTCGCCATATTCAATGTTCGGATTGGCATTCGCCTCAATCACGTAAACCTCACCCTCAGCATTCATACGAAGATCCATGCGAGCATAACCGCTGAGCGACAAGGCTCGATAAACGCGTTTGCAGACCTTGGCGATCTTCTGGCTCGTCTCTTCATTCAGGTCATCAGCAGCATGGGTCGTGATCCCGTGCCTTTCCTGATACTCGCGATTCCACTTCAAAGTTCTTGTCGCGATTTTGGCGACATCGTCCGGAAGCGAACCGAAGTTCATTTCCCAAACGGGAAAAGTTTGAAGTCGAGTATTACCCAGAACGCCAACATAAAGTTCACGACCGTCGATGTACTCCTCAGCGATTGCGGCATCGCCGGTGCTTTTGTGAATAAAGTCGACGCGAGCGGCGAGCTGTTCATCATTCTGAACGATCGATGCCTGCGAGATCCCAAACGAAGCATCCTCTACCAAGCTCTTAACGAACAGTGGAAAATGCAGCCGTTTGGGACGATTGACGCGTCTTCCAGGCGGATAAACGGCAAATCGAGGCGTGGGAATGCGGTGGTAGGTGAGGATCTTTTTCGAAAGCGCCTTATCCTTGCTAAGCATCAAGCCTCTCGGGTTGCACCCAGTGTAAGGCTGTTGCATCAATTCCAGATAACTGATCACAGCGAAGTCATAGCCACCAACGCCATGAAATTCTTCCAAGAGCATGAAAGTGATATCGGGCTTGTATTCCAACAGGGCGTTACGAAGCGGAGCTAGGTCGTCGTAAACACCCACCGGCAAAACTTCGTGACCAAGCAAGCGAAGGGTTTCGCATACATCAAACTCGGCTTTCCATGGTTCCATCTCCTTCTCAGAGATCCCATCTAGCGAAGCTGGCGGAACGTGGCCGTCGCGGACCAACACCAAAATGCGAAGTTTTGCCATGCAAATATTGGACGACAGCGTCGACGCGGGTTCAAGTGGGCGGACTGGTCGGAGTCACCGTCAGTAACCTATGCCGCCAGGCGATAGCTCACAGTTCCCGTTGCGGCTTCTAGAAACCGGAAGTTTTAGTCAACCGTGAGCTATCGCTCTTGGGCTGATTTCTTCGCGGGACACGTAGGTTATCTCCTGATTAATGAGTCTCTGTAGTTTTCTAGAGTCCACAAGAACGACGTTGTTGCGATGCATAAGAACCGCGGGCTAACGCCCGGCGGCTGATCCAATGACTCATAATGCGACCCGCTGACCGCCCGTGTGAAGATAGGCGGTCACTCGCACGGCAATCAGAATCATCGCATCGACCTTTGTCTTCTCGGGTGCGTTACGCAGTCGAAGCTTGAGCTGTCGGCAGCGTTGGATCATTTCGGCAATGACTTGATCGACGGTGTAGCTGTATTGGCCAGTCCACTCGGCTACTGCGCGGCGAAGCTCGGTGCGTATACTGCGAAGGAACTGCGACGCAGCCTGTTGGTGCTTATCAGCGGGATCATCGCTGAAGAGTTTCCGCAGATCCTTATCGTAGATGCTTGGCACTTCGACGCAGTAGTGCTCTCGTTTTCGGCGGTAGTGCTCAGCGAGGGTCGTCCGGATCGAGCGCAGTGAGTATGGCTTGGCACGGCTGCGTTGCACGGGCTTTTTGCCTTCGATCGACTTCATGGTGTCGTGCATCCAATGCAATTTCTCGATCGCCGGCCAATCACGATATCGGCTACGCCACCGAGACCCCGGTCGCAACCAAACGGCGAAGGTCTCGGCAAAATCCTCCACGGGATGGGCTTGTGCGTACCACATCTCTAAATGCAGAACGTACTTTCGACTCTGCGGTGCGGGCAGGTAATTATCGGGGTAAGGAAGTGACGGGCTTCCAAACGTTCGGCGATACCCGGACCTTCGACTAAGCCGAAAAGCCGTATCAATCGCGTGTCCAGCTTCATGACGCAGAATCCGCATGCAGGATTCCTGGGATCCCCCTTCAACCTCAAGCAGCATCTTGCGTTCGAGCCTGATGAGCCGCGGGTGAGCCAGGTAGAACGGAATGGCAATTCCCGGCACCCCATCAGGCGAAAACCACTCCTCGCTAAGCCAGAAGTGCGGCCTGAATTTCAGTCCACGAGTACCAAGTTCTTCACAAAGCTTGACAGTCCGCTGTTCCAGCGGTGTGCCCTCGATCACCAGCGGCAAGTCACTCATCCGAGTTTCCAACAGTTCCGCATCCGTCATCGACGGCAGGTCACTCAGCTGCAGCCGTTTGCTGGCTACTCGTTTCGGCGTTCGCTTTTGGCGTTTTTTGGCTGCCATGCCGATGCGACCAGGATCGAAAAGGGTAAAACGTAAACGAAGCGTCTTTCAAACCGCACGAGGATAACAAGCTTTGTTAGCAATGTTTGCC
>JBCCKZ010000033.1:0-17232 GCA_039027135.1 Planctomycetota bacterium | reverse complement strand
CGGCTTGATAATCCAGTGGTCGAAGGAAATGTCATTGCGGGCCAATGGAAGATTCTCTTTGACGGCAGCATGATCCGAGCTGGAAATGCGAAGCCATTGGAGCTTTATGATCTGGCAACCGATCTGAAGGAAACCAAAAACCGCGTCAAGGAACCAGGATTGAAGTCCTTGGTGCAACATCTGAGCGAGATTGGTTTGAGGCACCGAAATTCAGGTGGTCATCGGCTCGTTTCGCTTGGTGTAGATGACTCGACTCAGTTCGATTTCCGGAATGAACATGATTTGTCCCAAACTCGGGATGGTGTCACCATGAATCTTGAGATCGAAGACGAGACCCTGGTGAGTTTCAGCGGCGATGGTTTCGGATTGGCCAATAAAGCGTCAACCGATACGACTTCCACAAGGCAGTCCCGTAAGCGTTCTTCTTCGGAGCAAGTGAACGATGGCGAGTCACTCAAAATTTCATTCGATCAAGATGTGATTGTCGAATCGATTGAGCTCTCTGCCGGTGCTCGTGGTGCGTGCGGTGGTTCTTATCGCATCGGAGATGGTGCAGAGTTACCCGTCTATTGCATTGATGCTCACGCTGAGAAATACACCAAGACCAATCACCGTGGAATTCTTGCTGACATTGGAGTTTTGAAGTCTGGCCAGTCGCTCACCCTCGACAGCGGATCGCTCTACGATGCCAATGCATCCGGGAGCTGGTGGTTGCAATCGATTCAGATTCGAAAGATAGGGAGTAATAAATGAGATTCGGTTTTCTTTCTAGTGCTACCGGAGCGGTTCAATGAGATTGTTGTTTTTTGCGTTCACGATGATCATCTCAAACGGCATGGCGATGGCTGCTGACCGTCCAAATGTCATCATCATTTTTATTGATGACATGGGTTACGGTGATGTTGAATTCAATGGTGCCAAAGGACCACGAACGCCTAATCTGAATCAAATGGCCGCGGAAGGGATGAGGTTCACCGACTTCTATGTCGGGTGCGCCGTGTGCACGGGCTCTCGAGCGGCATTATTAACCGGATGTCATTATCAAAGGGTTGGATTGCCGGGCGTTCTTTTTCCCAATGCCAACCGTGGATTGCATCCGGATGAGTGGACGATCGCGGACATGCTAGGCGAGGCTGGATACAAGACGGCCTGTGTTGGTAAATGGCATTTAGGACACCTTCCGCCGAGTCTGCCAACTTACCAAGGATTCGATAGCTACTACGGAATTCCCTACAGCAACGACATGTGGATTGATCCCGCAAATCGCCTGGCTAAAGACATCTCGCTTCGAGAGGGAATGGAAATGCAGGAACTTGAGTCGGGGCTGACCCGAAAGCAGGTTGTGCCGCTGATGAGGGACGAAGAGATCATCGAGTATCCGTGTGACCAAACAACGGTTACCAAACGCTATACCGAGGAATCCGTCAAGTTCATCCGGCAGAACAAAGACAACGCGTTTTTCTTGTACCTGCCTCACACGATGGTTCATCGACCTTTAGCCGTCAGTGAGGCTTTCGAAAACCGAAACGAAAGCTTGCTTTGGGACGCGATTGAGGAAGTGGATTGGTCAGTCGGCGAGATTCTCAAGACTCTCAAGGAAGAGGGCATCGCTGAAAACACCTTGGTCGTATTCACGAGTGACAACGGTGCAGCCGTCGGCTCTTCAAAGCCGCTTCGGGCCAAGAAAGCTAGCGTTTACGACGGTGGTATTCGCGAACCGACGTTAATGTGGTGGCCCGGAAGCGTTCCAGCCGGATCGACCTGTACTCAGATTGCCGCCTCGATTGACTTGATGCCGACGCTTGCCAATCTTTGTGGTGGTAAGCTCTCCGAACGCGTCATCGACGGAATTGATATTGGCTCATTGCTTAGCGATCCAGAGTCTAAGGGCCCTCGAGACACCTATGTACTGCCTCATGGATCCGGGACGGTTCGTCAGGGGAAATGGAAGTACTATCCCTGGAAAGAAAGGGCTGAGGGCCGCGATGCTCCCGTGGGTCGACCGCCCTCGTCTCAGCCCGTTCAGTTATATGACATGTCCAAGGACATCAGCGAGACAACCAACTTAGCCGAAGAGTACCCGGAAGTCTGTCAGGCAATGCAGCAAATGTATGACGACTTAATCCAGGACATCAAATCAAATAAGCGAGAGGCAGCACAGTTGGTTCGTCCGGCTTCGGCCAAACCTGCCAAACGTCCTGCTAAGAAGAAATAGTACGAGCACGAAACAAGAGTGATTCGGATCGCGCGACTCACTCGCTTGCGCTTCGTGTTTTTGTCGCTTGCAATCGAAAGCATCAAAACAATTGTCTCCAACACCTCAACGTAATCTTCATCCTTGTCTTCGCGAGAATATCAACTTGAAAACTGCTGCTCTATAACTCACTCTCCCTCTGGGAGAGTCGATCTCTAGTGCTTCATCCATATTTGATCTTAGGGTAGCGAGACTTGCCAAGAGTTTCGGCGGTTGACGTATTAGCAAGTCATCTTCACCGAAAGACTTGGCGTCTTCCGCTACACCCGAACCTAAAACCAAACCTAGACGATGCACTAGGGTCCGGTGAGGGCAGAGTTCCTGGCTCCGTCCCCACCCGGCCGTTGAAACGTCCGACCTCCCCAAAGGGGAGGTAAGTTGAACACCTGGTGTTCAGCAATTTAGAAGCTGCACGACCTGGAAGGGAAGGTTTGTTTGAATCCGTAATCAAGTTGACGTAGCCCCACATCTGACTCAATTCGAACTCAGTTAAAAAAATGAAATACATACACATTCAAATCCTGTTTCTCTTTCTCGCGGTTGTGCAATCCTACGCCGCTGATCGACCCAACATCGTCGTTTATCTTTCAGACGACCATTCACAATTCGATTCCAGTCTCTATGGCAACGACAATATTCCCACGCCGCAGCTGGAGCAGCTTGCAAGGGATGGAATGAAGTTCACGCATGCGTTCGTCGCCTCACCATCTTGTGCACCAAGCCGTGCCGCCATGTTGACGGGACTGATGCCAGCTCGAAACGGCGCCGAAGCCAATCACACCTTCCCGAAACGTGGAACTCGAAGTTTGGTGAAGGACCTGCAAGCGGCGGGATACGAAGTGGTAGCGTTTGGGAAGGTTGCGCACGGTGGCCCCCAGCAGGTGCGCAGGTACGGGTTTGACCACATTGGGAAAGCTCGTGTCATCAAGGGTGTGCGCTCGGAAGTGGAAGCCTTTTTGGAGAAACGCGAGTCTGAGAAGCCGCTTTGCCTGTTTGTTGGAACACAGAACCCTCACGTGCCTTGGACGAGTCCGAGCACCTTTGATCCGAACGAAGTCGAGTTCCCACCACACCATCTGGACACTCCAGCGACCCGCGAACATCGTGCGGCCTATTACCAAGAGATTAAAGATCTGGATGCTTTTCTTGGTGACTTAAGGACGATCGCCGCGGCAAGACTTGGTGACAACGTGTTGTTTGTTCATACAAGCGACCATGGTTCGCAGTGGCCATTCGGAAAATGGAATCTTTACGATTATGGAATCCGCGTTCCCTTCATTGCTGCATGGAATGGGAAAATCAAAGCGGGATCCACATCGAATGCCATGATCAGCTGGATCGACCTGATGCCAACCCTTGTGGACATGGTCGGTGGCGATGTTCCCAACGGTCTGGATGGTCGTTCATTCACCAATGTGTTGCTTGGAAATAAGCAAGAACATCGCGATGTCATATTCACCACTCACACTGGTGATAAGACGAAGAACATTTTTCCCATTCGCAGCGTCCGAACAGGTGATTGGAAACTCATTCATAATCTCCATCCTGAATTCGCCCATACGAATCATTCCGATCTTGATCGCAAGGAAATGGCCGGCGCTTACTGGACAGAATGGGCGTCGTTAGCCAAGACAGATGATCACGCCAAAGCGATCGTCGACCGGTACTTCCAGCGTCCCGAGTGGGAGTTCTTCAACGTAAAGGAAGACAAATGGGAGCAGAATAACCTGATCAATGATCCTGCCCAGGCGGAGCGAGTCGCGGATCTTCGCAGCCAGCTGAGCGAGTGGATGAAGAGCCAAGGCGATCAGTTGCTCGTGCAAAGTGAGCCCCGACTAATCAGCGAACCAGAACGCTGGCATCCCGATTCATACAAGCCAATGGCTCAAGAAGATCCCAAGGCCAAGCAATAAACAGACCGAGTCCTGCGTCAGGAGTTGGGGTAGCGTAACTCGCCAAGAGTTTCGGCGTTTGACCGAAAGCCTTGGCGGCCTGTTGATTTAATAGCCCGCAGCGTGAGCAAGGGACTCGAGGCGATTCCTTGCTCACGCTGCGGGTTAAGATCCACACGCTAATTCAAGATAGACGACTTAATCGACAGGCCGTTGGCGGCTTCCGCTAAACCCGAATCCCAAAAATCAAAGTTAGATAAAGCACTCGATTGATTTTAACAAATACTGCTAGCTTGACTCGACAGAGTCTTATCGCCGCCGCTTTCGTACTGAGTTTGGTATCGTCGCGTTTAATCTCCGCCGAACCACCCAACATTATTCATATCGTTGTCGATGATTTGGGATGGAACGATGTCGGATTCCACGGAAGTGAAATCAAGACGCCAGAGATCGATGGACTTGCGGCCGAGTCGGTTGTGCTCGATCGCTTCTATGTGACGCCGATCTGTTCGCCGACCCGCGCTGGCGTTCTCTCGGGACGCTATCCTTTTCGATTTGGAATTTGGGGTGGCGTTGTTTCGCCTGCCGTACGGCACGGCCTTCCTACGAACGAAAGGACTTTGCCGGAGAGACTGGCTGACCTTGGGTACGAACACCGGATCATGCTAGGGAAGTGGCACCTGGGACTTGCGTCGACACTGTTCCATCCGCTCAATCATGGATTCACTGAGTTCTACGGTCATTACAACGGTGCCATTGACTATTTCAGTCAAGAGCGTTTTGGGCAGTTGGACTGGCATCGAAACTTTGAGAGTCTTCGCGAGGATGGCTACTCAACCGACTTGATCGGCAATCATGCGGTCGAATTCATCGACTCGGTGGCAACGGACAGGCCGTTCTACATGTACATTGCCTTCAATGCACCACACTCACCCATCCAAGCCACTCGATCTGATTTGGATGCCTTTGGTTTCGATCCGGATGGCGAGAGAGCACCCAACACGGATCGAAGCATTGCGAAACGCGAAAAGGCACTGCACTATGGCGAGGGTGGCAAAGGCAACACGGTCAGGCAAACCTACTCGGCGATGGTGAAGGCGCTTGATAGGAACGTGGGAAAGATCCTCGGGGCGCTTCAGGATCGAGGCCTAAAGGACAACACGATCGTCCTATTTCACAGCGACAACGGAGGCATACCGACTCACGGCGGTAGCAACGAACCGCTGCGCGGCAACAAGTTCACGACTTGGGAGGGCGGAGTTCGCGTGGTTGCGATGATACGCTGGCCGAGTCGTCTGGCCTCTGGTTCGACGCATCAGTCGATCGCAAGCTACATCGATGTGTTACCCACACTGGTTGTTGCCGCCGGTGGTGAAGTTCCCGAGAACGTGGATGGAATTAATTTAATCCCACAACTCAAGGGCGAAGTCGAATCGGATCGCTCGCTGATTCTTGACAAAGACACGGTCGTTACCGATCGGTGGAAGCTCAAAGGCGGAGAGTTGTTTGACTTGATTCAGGATCCTGAAGAACGACAGCCCGTGCTGGCTCCTTCGAAGACCGTTTTAAATCGTCTTCAAAGAGATTTGAGTAGTTTCGCTGAGATGGTCGGCCCGCCAACCATGTCGCAACTCAACAAGCCGAAGAAATGGCCGCCGAAAGAGTGGTCGCTACCGGAAGAGTCGGACTCAACAGCAAGTGCGAATGCGTTCGCTGAGTAACGGTGACTTTGGTTAAGCGTTAGGTAGGCCGGCACCCTCTTCCAGTTTCAGTTTCAAGCTATCGAGTTCTTTCTGAGCAGCCTGGCAACCCTGCTTTTGCATGAGACGCCCCAAGATCATGAACATGATTCTGAACAAACCCTTGCCTGAAACAATAGCTTCTTGAGTGACCCGCGTTTTGCCACTTATGTTCTCAAAACGGTACTCCGCCTCAATGTCAAAACTCTTTCCGATTAGGCTGACCACTGATCGATGAGGCGGCTCCCAGACGGTCGTGGTGCCGTCGAAAACCATCTGCCGGCCGTTCTCTTCAGTGACACAACGAGACCGATCGCCCAGGCCACCCTTGTCCTCAATGATTTCGTCTTCGACAACGGTCAGGCTCCACTCGGCAACCTTTGCATTGGTGTAATCGAAGACTTCTTCGATGGGCCGGTTGATTTCAACGCTTGCAATACTCTTCATCGTCCTACCCAAGGTGCATCAAATAAACTGCTAAAAGCGACTTCGTCTATCCTATTTCTTATTAGAACACCATCCCGAGTAGCCGGGTGAGGATGGGCGTTACTTCATAAGAAGATCTTGCAACGCGAGCTCCAAAGTGGGGAACTTGAAATCAAATCTAGTGTCTATTAGCCGCTTCGGTTTCACGTATCTTCCATAGAGTACTAGTTCAGGATCCGTTTTCATGAATAACGGCGCTCCGATTCGAACCATCCATTTGAATGCCGGCAAGCCAATGGGCATCCCGATGGTCTTGCGAAGAGTACGCATGAATTCATCCTGGGAAATCGGATGCGGTGAAGAAACGATATAGGCACCAGAGAACGACTCGTCGATAACGGCCACCGCGAAGATTGAATTGATGTCGTCCTCGTGAATCCATGACATGCCCTGCGTTCCACTGCCAACCTTTCCTCCCAATCCCAGCTTGGCAATGAGCTTCAATGTTGACAGAGCCCCGCCACCGCTGCCGCGATCGCGCCCGATGACGAAGCTTGTCCGCATGAGGACACCTCTTTGATCGGGTAACTTGCTTTCGGCGAATGCGGATTCCCATTCCTTGGCGACGGTGGGTGCGAGTCCATATCCCGTCGCTGAGTCCTCGGTGCAAACCGCCGTAGGCGGATCACCATATAAATGCGCCGTGCTCATTTGAACCCAAACCGGAGGCGGGGTCTCCAGTTGACGCATCGCTTTGCCAAGCACGCGTGTTGACTCCACACGCGAGCGAAGAATCTCGTCGCAATGATCAGGTGTTTTGATGCAGTTGACTGTGCGGCCTGCTAGATTCACCAAAGCGTCACTTCGTTCTAGCTCCGATACCCAGGGTCCAATACTTCGGCCATCCCAGCTGACATGTTTGAAGGCGATCGGGCTTTGCGGAGAAGATCTCGATAAGATGACGACTTGAGCACCAGCCTTCACAAAGGCTTCTGCCAATGAAAGCCCCAGGAAGCCACTACCGCCCGCAATGATGATCCGCTTGTTGTCGAGGTAATTCATAACAGCACAATGAGTTGAAGTTGATCGTTTCTATATTTCGACACCCGTAATAGACGTTTGCCTTTGACATGGTTAAGGCATTTGCCTCACGACGACCGAAACTGAGAACATCAAATCGCTCGCCTGCCTAAACTGATCCAGCCGCATGGCGATTCATGGGCACGTGCACATCGAGTAGTTGTTGGCACTTGGGATTTGAGGGGATTGATTACAAGTCCTGACAATTGGGGTGTATCGATTCTGTCGCGGGTGCGGCGAACGGCCGCAGTTGTGTAGCCACTCAGGGATGGAGGAATTGGCAGGTTTTGACGTGACTTGGTGGATCCACGCCCGTTCGGGGCGACTATCGCAAAAAAACTGCCCCTGAGCCAAACAAATTTCTGCCCAAGTCAGCAGGTCACGGATGACTCAGATTCAACGCAAGATTGTGTTTGGGAAGACGAAATGCACCAAAAATGCTACAGTTAGTGTCGGTAGACCTGTTCATCGCCCTGTGTCATACGCCACCAAAGGGTGCTTCGTGCACAGTGCGAATCAATGATTCTTATCTCAGGAGATACCTAAAACTGAGACTGCCTCGTTAGAGGAAAGATCGAACCAGGCAGGCACCGATAATGAGCTGGAAAGGAGGGAAGGTTAATCCCCCCAAAACAACGCCTTGGAAGTAGGCGAGGAATTCCATTTCATTTCCGAATGTGATTTTGAAGCAGAAAAGCCCACCTATCCACTGAAAAGACACATTGAATGCAAACTTACGCTGAGTATCTCGAGGAAATTGAAGAGCGGAAGAAAGAGGGATTACATCCCAAGCCGATCGATAGCGCTGGACTTGTCAGCGAGCTCATCGACCAGATCAAAGATCCAAGCAACCAATATCGCGAAGACTCGCTCAAGTTCTTCATTTACAACACGTTGCCCGGCACGACGAGTGCAGCGGGCGTTAAGGCTGAATTCCTAAAAGAAATCATTTTGGGAGAGGCGAACGTCTCCGAGATAACGACGGAATTCGCTTTCGAGCAGCTATCTCACATGAAGGGTGGACCTTCGATCGAGGTGCTTCTCGATCTTGCTTTGGGTGATGATACGACGATTGCCAAAGCCGCAGCGGAAGTTCTTAAGACTCAGGTTTTTCTTTACGAGGCTGACACTGAGCGGTTAGCGAATGCTTTTAATGATGGCAGTGAGATCGCACGCGACATCATTGAGAGCTACGCCAAGGCAGAGTTCTTCACCAAGCTTCCTGAAGTACCGGAGACGATCGACGTCGTTACTTATATAGCTGGCGTGGGAGACATCTCGACCGACTTGCTATCACCCGGAAGCGAAGCTCACTCACGATCGGACCGCGAGCTTCACGGAAAGTGTTTGATCAGCCCGGAGGCCCAGCAAGAGCTTGTCGAACTTCAAAAGGAGCATCCTGATAAACGCGTGATGCTGATTGCAGAGAAAGGCACGATGGGCGTTGGTTCCTCTCGAATGTCAGGGGTCAACAACGTAGCACTTTGGATCGGCAAACAGGCAAGCCCATTCGTGCCGTTCATCAACATTGCTCCTGTGGTCGCGGGAACTAACGGGATCTCACCCATCTTCCTCACTACAGTTGGCGTGACAGGCGGGATAGGTGTCGATCTCAAGAATTGGGTGAAAAAGCTTGATAAGGAAGGCAAAGTCATCTTTGATGACGATGGTGAGCCGGTTTTGGAAAAGGCCTATTCAATCGATACGGGCACCGTCCTGACGATCGATACCAAAGAAAAGAAGCTATACAACGGCGACCAAGAGCTCGTTGATATTTCGAGCGCTTTCACTCCGCAAAAGGTGGAGTTCATGAAAGCCGGCGGCTCCTACGCAGTCGTATTCGGAAAGAAGCTCCAGACTTTTGCAGCCAAGACTTTGGGAACGGAGATCCCGCCAGTCTTTGCACCGTCAAAAGAGATTTCGCACGAGGGTCAAGGTCTAACGGCGGTCGAGAAGATATTCAATCGAAACGCGGTGGGAACGACGCCCGGCAAAATTTTGCACGCTGGTTCGGATGTCCGTGTCGAAGTCAACATCGTTGGATCGCAAGATACGACTGGGCTGATGACTTCTCAAGAACTTGAGATGATGGCCGCGACAATCATTTCACCGATCGTTGATGGCGCGTATCAATCAGGTTGCCATACGGCTTCGGTTTGGGATGCAAAGGCTCAAGCCAACATTCCGAAACTCATGAAGTTCATGAACGACTTTGGATTGATCACCGCTCGCGATCCAAAGGGTGAGTATCACTCGATGACCGACGTGATTCACAAGGTGCTCAATGACATCACCGTTGACGACTGGGCGATCATCATTGGTGGTGACTCGCACACGAGAATGTCCAAGGGAGTTGCTTTTGGTGCTGATTCGGGAACGGTAGCGCTAGCGCTAGCGACTGGCGAGGCAACGATGCCAATCCCTGAATCGGTCAAAGTCACTTTCAAGGGACAGATGCAGGACCACGTTGATTTTCGCGACGTTGTGCATGCTACCCAGTCGCAGATGCTGAAGAATTTTGCCGGTGATAACGTCTTCCAAGGACGAGTGATTGAAGTTCACATCGGCACTCTGCCCGCCGACCAGGCTTTTACATTCACGGATTGGACCGCCGAGATGAAAGCGAAGGCTGCGATCTGCATTTCGCAGGACGATACCCTGATCGAATCATTGGAGATCGCGAAGAGTCGAATTCAGATCATGATCGACAAGGGTATGGACAATGAAAAACAAGTCCTCCAAGGCTTGATCGATCGAGCTAACAAGCGTATCGCTGAGATAAGTTCAGGCAAGAATCCCGCGCTCGCACCTGACGAGAATGCGAAGTACTTCGCTGAGTTTGAAGTCGACTTGAGCCTCATCGACGAACCGATGATCGCGGATCCTGACGTTCACAACGATGACATCTCCAAGCGATACACCCATGACACGATTCGGGATCTGACCTATTACGACGGCAAGAAGGAGGTCGATCTTGGTTTTGTCGGATCGTGCATGGTCCACAAAGGTGACCTCAAGATTGTCTCGAAAATGCTTCGCAATCTCGAGGAGGAGCAAGGAACTGTCGAGTTCAAAGCTCCTTTGGTGGTTGCCGCGCCAACCTACAACATCATCGATGAACTCAAAGACGAGGGTGATTGGGATGTACTTCAGAAGTACTCGGGCTTTGAGTTTGATGACGTGCTACCCAAAGACACGGCTCGCACCAAGTACGAGAACATGATGTATCTCGAGCGTCCCGGTTGCAATCTCTGCATGGGTAACCAAGAAAAAGCTGAGAAAGGTGACACTGTTTTGGCAACGTCGACTCGTTTGTTTCAGGGACGTGTTGTTGCCGATTCGGAACGTAAGAAGGGCGAGTCACTTCTCGCTTCAACCCCCGTCGTCGTGCTTGCCGCAATCCTTGGTCGAACACCAACCATCGAGGAATACAAGGCTGCCGTCACAGGGATTAAGCTCACCAAGTTTGCACCCCCAGTCAAGCGAATGACGACCACGATGGGGCTACCGCTCCACCAGCTTTCGTACTGAACAATTTCGCGTTGTTCGTCAGGCCGAGTGATTCCGCTGGTACTGTTTACGGCGTCGCGCTTACTCTGATGAGCGGCTTTACTCCTGGGCCGACTTCGTCACAGTCTTCAGGGCCTCGATAGCATCGGGCGAAACGGCTGGATCTTGTGTCGAACGGACCCATTCGGCGAGTGCCTGCAGCAAGCGATTACGATGAATCGATACTGCTGGCTCCCCTGCGAGGTTATTCATTTCATGGGGGTCCATTTGCAAATCATAGACTTCCAAGCTTGGGACTTCGCCCTCTAAGTTTTGCGGGTCCATCTCAGCGAGTACTCGAAAGGCCTCCGGAAAATTGTCCTTCCATCGAAGCGTCTCGCCGTAGGATCGATTGCCCCACACTTTCAATTGACGGCTGTCCGCGTTGACCTGTCGCCAAGCCTTGTCCACGTTGTTTCTATAGATCAACTTCCATCGTTCATCGAAGATGCAACGTTCTTGAATCCCATCATTGGGTAACGGGCCGCGATTCGATATCTCTGCGAACTGATAGTTGTGAGTGGTCTCATCGATTGGTTGTGTGAGTAGGCCCGCAAGCGACTTTCCATCAAGTGAATACTCGAGTGGGTCCTCGATTGAACATAGCTCGAGGATTGTGGGCATCAGATCAAGTTCGCTCACCAATGCCTCGCTTCTTCGAGGCGTGACATCAGGCATGCGGATAATCAGTGGCACACGTAAGCCCAGGTCGTAGAGTGTCATCTTTCCGTGTGGAAAAGTTGGTCCATGATCACTCATGAAGATAACGATCGTGTTGTCGGAATGGCCCGAATCCTCGAGGATGGCAAGTGTTTCACCGACTAGGTGGTCCGCTTCTTCAATCGCAGCCAAGTACTCTGACCAGTCTTTGCGTACCTCGGGTGTGTCAGGGAGATAAGGCGGAAGCTCGACTTGTTTGGGATCGACGCTAATCGACTCTTTATCGCTATTTGGAAACGGCCGGTGTGAGTTGGGAATGTTCACCATCAGAAACCATGGTCGATCAAGGTCCGAAGCGTTTTGGATGAAACGTTCTACTTCGCGTTTGGTTCCATGGAGGAACTCATCATAGGGAAACTTCTCGTTGGGAAGCACATGAAGTTTATGAGTCACTCCCTGGTAGTAGCCATTGCGATGCAGAATCTCCGTTAAGGTTGAATAGCGACTGTGGATTCGATTGGTACGAGCCAGTTTGAGTGACCGCTGTTCATCAGTGACCTCGCTCGCTGGCATGTGAAAGTTGTGAGTGTTGTTTAGGATTCCATTCGTGTGATTGTGCAAACCCGTGTAGATCGCTGCCTTCGAAGGTGAGCAAACCGGATAGCTCACGAACGCATTTTCGAAGTACACGCTGGAACTGGCCAAGACGTCAATGCTCGGGGTCTTCAAGCCCGGTGTCTCGAGTAGACTCAAGTGAGCGCCCTGATCTTCAGTCAAGATGAATAACACATTGGGCTCTTTCGCATTGCCAGTCTCAACCCCAAAGATCCAAAGGATAAATGCCATGGGCAGCTTCGCCGTCCGAAGAAGCATGGACCGACCAACCAGAAAATTCTCCATCTTCGTGTTCAATCTACAGCTCACTCTCAGGTCGAGATCCAACCTACAATCATCTCTTTGATTCAAAGCCATTCTTCGGCCAGCCTTGTAATGGAGCACTCGATTATAGTCATCGCACTGACTCCGTTCTGCTATCCCACGATTCAGTGCAATTCACAAGAAGCTAGATTGGGCGGTTCCGCGAGCATCAAGCCAGGCATCAACAAACGGTTCCTGGACCCTGAACTTGATGTCGAAGAGTGTGTCGGTCGATTTGAGATCGAAAGTCGTGAACGGCCTGTCGCTTTAATGACATCCGTGGAATCAATGATCAGCCGCGGTGCGCTAGCACCCGGTTACGGTTTGGAACCGGACGCTATCGCGTTGCGGCTTATTAAATCGACAGGCCGTGAAGTCTATTCGGGCTGAGAATGAGTAACTACGGCGTGCAACATTGGAGAGGGAATGTCGGTTGCCGATTTTGATGCACGGATTGGTGCGGTATGACCATCTACTAAAACGACGGTGTCCTATTATTCGGACGCGGGAAAGACTTCCTTCCAGTCTTTCTTCATATCGACGACCACCCAGTTCCGCAATGAAGCAACTTCCAACGCTGTCTTTAGTTCGCCGCTACCCGGTGGATTCTCGTCGTATTTGTATTCGCGATCTTCATCCGTGTGATGAACCAGTAGACCGAAGCTTGGATGCGGGTTGTCGATGGTCGTGTACTCCAGCATCGCTTGATCGCCATCGCTGTTCCCGAAGGCTGCGATCGGGCGTTTTCCGATCGACTGGGCAATGCCAACAGGCTTCCCTTCTCTGTCGTCGACGAAGAGTGTTTCAAGCGTCTTGGTGAGAACTGGCGTTCCCGCTTTCAACTCATACTTCAGCTTGCCGTGCGAGCCGATCACTTGTTGTGGTGGGATGCCGTACGTCTCGTAAGCAAACACCCGCATGAACTCTCGACCACCTCCGGACACGATCCAAGTCTCAAAGTCATTGGCCCGAAGGTAAGACAAAACCTCAAGCATAGGCTGGTATACGGTCTCCAAGTACGGACGTTGGAACCTTGGGTGTTTGGCAGACTCAAGCCATTTGGATACTCGCGTATTGAATTCTTCAACAGTCATTCCTGCATGCGTCAGACCAAGTATCCGAATTAATCCTTTGTGATCGTCTTTTAGTAATGTGCCGACATCGCCTGAGATAGCCGCTTGAACCATTGGATCATTTTTCCACGACGGATTTGCGGGCAGTAATCGTTGGATTTCGTCAAATGCAAATGCGGCTTGGTTGGGAACGGGGTATTCACACCAAAGCGTGCCGTCATTGTCGAAAACGGCAATTCTGTCCTCGGGCGGTACATACTGCTGACTGCCCTCCGTCGTAACATCCACCACAAAATCAATGATGGACTTCTTGGCGGGACCATCAATCCAGCTTGGCAACGGGTCTTCGGAGACGACGATTGCCAATGGGGAAAAGACGAATAGTAAGACAGTTAGGTACTGGCGGTGCATGAGATCCTGCGATTGGCTACATATGTTATTGCTTAGACCCGGCACCGTTTTACTCTCTATGACACTGCATTGTAATCACGTTGATTCCTTGACCATGAAACTGGCGTTTCAAGGTTCGGCTACGATTCTCGCCAGAAGCGGCAAGGCTTGTCTGAGATTGGTGGCTGATGACGATGTCTTTCCGCGTTGCTCGTTTCGCGCTCAAGTCGTTTATAAACGTTCAAGCTTCATCGGGTTGGATACCGATTACCCAAACGCTCTCTGTGCTGAAATTTGAAAGCCGGGTCTATTTGCTTTTGGTGGAATCATTGTCGGTCGCTCAACAAAGCGAAGCCTCATCCAATTCAGCTCTCCTGCTAGTCTGATATTGGCTTTGCTGGTGGGAGGTTTTGGCTCTGCTTACGGACAGGGCATTGCGATTGTCCCAATCGAGGATCCACAGGCAACCTCGCTGAGTGATACCGCCTCAGAGGTGCAAGGGCAAGCGAAAACGGGTCGCTCCATCGAGCCCGATGAGGCATTCATGTTTTTTGGAGCTCAAGGCGAATCGCAGTTTTTTCGCACGGAAGAATTCGACTCAACACGCACCGCGAGACTGAGAAACAACTTTACTGAGTTTCCCGAGTTTGAAGGTGGGTTGACGATCTTTGGTGAGCGGGCTGCGATGAAGATCGGCGGCTTCATCAAAGCTGATTTGATCTCCGATCTGGATCCAATCGACGAGACGGACTCATTCGATACCACATCGATTCCTGTTGGTGCTGCCGATCGCCAGAACGCGCGGTTTCACGCACGTCAATCACGACTCAGTTTCGATACTCGCTGGAAGCTCCGAAATGAAGTCGTTCGAGCATTCGTTGAGGCGGACTTCTTCGGCGATGGTGCCGATGGAAGCAGTGCTCTTCGACTAAGGCACGCCTACGGAACGATTGGCTACCTCACCGCAGGTCAGACTTGGACGACATTTACAGACCCTTCTGCTGTGCCGCAGACATTGGATTTTGAAGGCGCTGTTTCAAATGTGAATCGCCGGCAAGGGCTCATACGCTTGCGCATACCGCTCTGGATAGAGCCGCTGAGTTGGGCGATTGCACTGGAGGATCCGACAGTGGATATCGAAGTACCAGTGGGGGTTGACGGTGAAGGCAGAACCGAATCACCCGACTTGGTGACGCACCTCAGGTACGAAGAAGACTGGGTCGAATTTCAATCTGCTTTCGTGGTTCGCGAACTTGGATTTCAAAGGACAGGCGGCGAAGTACTGACGGAAACCGCATGGGGAGTCAACTTGGCGGGTTCTCTACTTCTAGGTGATCGAACGCAGGTCTATTCGCAGGTGACATTTGGAGACGGTATTGGGAGCTACCGTGGCTCGACAGATATCGTGGCGACGGGCCCAGATTCCGCATCGATCATTGGGTTGTTCGGCTGGATGATAAGTGTCAAGCACTCGTGGAACGATCGGCTAACATCAAATCTCACATTCAGTCGACTGAAGCTCGATGATATCGCCGGGCAAGATCCTGATAACCTCCTGAGTACTGACTATCTAGCAGTCAACCTAATTTGCAACCCTTATGAGCGGGTCTTTTGGGGAGTCGAGTATCTTTATGGGGCACGCGAAAACGTAAGTCTAGCGAAGTCAGATGCGAATCGAATACAGATGTCGCTTGGGTTCTATTTGCCCTAAAAACACTCACAGGGTCAGCGAAGCAACGAAGAATTGTATTCTCTATCGCCCCTTTGCGTTTGGACGTAGTGGAGGTAGTGATCTACCCAACGCGAAAGAGCTCCATCGAGAATCGCCGATCCTTCTTCGGTGAATAGCCTTCTGGATTTTTCGAAAACCATCTACCAGTTTTGATGCATCGAATCGTTTTCCGGTGGCGACGCAATCCATAAGTTGGTCAATCGCTAGCTGTGTCGATTGATCACCATGTGTGCGAATGAGCGATCCGATTTGCGGAACCTTTGATTCTTCTTGTACAAGATCAGACCAATGCGTGAGCGCACGTAGAATTTCAGCCGCATCACCCGTGCTTGCTATGAATACAAAGTGCCTAAATGCCACTGTCTCAGTGCGAGTAACATTTTGCACATAGTCATTCAGCCATGCCTCAAGTCGTAATCGATTTCGAAAAAAGGCATAGCCAAGTATCATAAATGCAAAAGCTACGGGCAATAGAAGAGATAACCGCCATTGGAACACTCGAGTTGCAGTTGATTTAGTCTCCATATTGAGACTGTCTAGTGCAGGAAGAATGTTTAACGTCTCTCCATCAAGTTTCTCTTCCCTCAGTTCATCCTTTTCATTGTCCCACCATTTGATCTCAATCGGTGGCAGAACAACTTTACCAGGCTTCTCAAAGAAGTAGGTTGCCTTGTCGACGCGAGATCCTGTGAGCTCGCCCCGGTTGAATCGATTTTCAGTTGACGGTTGTTTGGTCAGTATCCGAACCGATTCGGGATTTCCAAAATCAATTGGTGGCAAGACGAATGCGGGAGCATCTTTGATCTCACTCTCAATGGTCAGATTGACGCCATCGCCCACATGGATTTCGTTTGGTAGATCGCCCCAGGTTTGTTTGATCCTCAGCGAAGACGACACAATCGAAGCTCCCGCTGCTTCTTTGCTCAGCGGTTGTATCTCAAGACTCAGAGATTTTGTGCTTCGTTTCGCAACCGGAAGTGGATCACTGTCACCAAATATGGTCCGTGCAACGTTCAACTCAACCGATGGGATCGTTAAGTCGCCGGCTCTTTGGGGATAGATCCACCACTCGTAGCGTTGGCCTGTGTAGCTACCCCCTTTGATCGTTTCAGTAAGACGCGTGCTCTGCGAGGGAGGTGTATAGACGATGGCCCCCGAAACGTCGATGTTTGGGAGGCTTGGTAGTTTGGCCCATGCGTCTTTGGCGAGTACATCGCAGGTGAGGATGACACGAGATCCAATGCTTGCTGTTTTTTCGGGGGTAATGTCGGTGCGAACGACAATGTCTTCGGATTTGGCCAACGGCAACAACGCCAACCAAATACCGACAAGGCTTAATAACGATTTACTCATCGGTATCGGCCTTGTCGGATGAGTTTCGAATCGCATTCTGGTAGGCGAATTTGGCGCGCAGAAAGTCACCGGGCGTCGTTTGGACCTGCCGCAGCCAGAGTCCACGCATTTGCTCGTCAGAGACCTCGGAATCTTGAACTTCTTGGGCGTCTGGATTCTTCAAAGG
>JBCCKZ010000032.1:0-17269 GCA_039027135.1 Planctomycetota bacterium | reverse complement strand
GTCATCATTGCTGTTCTTTGAACTTCTCATAGAACTGAGTGATGTCGATTCCACCTCGACGTTCTTCCTCGAGTAGCTTGATTCTCGATTCAAGCCGCTCGATACGTCGAGCCATCTGTGGAATCAGGTCGCTGTCATCTCCTTTCTTTTCAATGCGAGGCACTGCGGGGTAACCCAAGTGTCTCTGCATGGCGGCGAATAGGAACAACGGTTCCCTGCCTCGGTTGCCAAATGCGATGCGTCCTTCTCGAACACCAAAGAGAAACGGTCCGCGATCGCTAGGATCTTCGCCGGAGCTCAATAGACGCTTTTGGTACTCATCACTTGCCAGGAAGATCAGGTCGGCAAGGTCTACCAAACCGAGCTGGGCACGCAGCGTGAGGAGCCATTTCTTCCACGGCACGTCGTAGACGGGATCTTCGCTGACAGCGGTGAGGCCACGGTCGTAATTGAGCCGGTTCCTCGAGAGAACTTCAAAGTGATAAAAGAACATGCCCTGGGCAGACGAGCGTTCGTCGGTGCGAAACTTAGCTTCACCGTGCAGTACCGCGAGAGCACTATCCATGGTGAAGCGTCCCACCTCTTCTTCGGCTTGGGACACGATATAGGTCTGGAAAGGCGTGAAGTAGTGTGTCAATCTTTGCATTGCCGGAGACATGAGTCCGGAATGCCTAAGCTCGGTCGCCAGAAACTCGATGGCAAGCGGCAGCTTGGTTGTCGTCAACAACTCATGCCGAATGTCCGTCAGCAGTTCTTGCATCGGGAGATCTTGAGATAGTCGTTCGCGAAGAAGCTCGAACAGGTAGGCCTGTTCGATATGCTCGGCATCTGGGAGAACGGCTCGGATAGGGGCCTTATTGGACATTCACCAATTCTAAGGCCCTGTGGAGGGTGATCACTACACCCCGATAGAGTTCATCAAATCCTAGCTGCAAATTGAATGCTGCAAGTCTTCGATTCGCCATCCAAGACTTTCGACTTGCTCAGCCTTCGTAACGCGAGATCACGATACAGGCATTGTGGCCGCCAAAGCCGAAGCTATTGCTCATGGCAATCTTTACTTCTTGGCGACTTGCTTCGTTGGGCGTGTAATTCAGATCGCACTCAGGATCAGGATTCTGAAGATTAATCGTTGGAGCGATGGTTTGGTCGCCTATTGTCTTGCAAAGAATAACCGCCTCGATTCCGCCGCTTGCGCCGAGTGAGTGTCCAAGCGCTCCCTTGGTACTGCTGATCGCAACATTCTGAGCGTGTTCGCCGAGCGAATTCTTGATGGCTTTCGTTTCGGCTTTGTCGCCAAGAGGCGTACTGGTGCCGTGGGCGTTGATGTAGTCGATCTCTTCCGGGCCGATGCCAGCGTCGGTGATCGCAGCATTCATTGCCGCTGCGGCGCCCGAGCCTTCCGGATCCGGCGCGGTGATATGCCCGGCATCACTGGTTGTCCCGTATCCAAGCATCTCTGCGTAGATCTTGGCTCCTCGAGATTTCGCATGCTCTAGCTCTTCCAAAATCAGAACGGCACCGCCCTCCCCTAATACGAAGCCATCGCGATCGGTATCGAAGGGTCGGCTCGCGGCTTGAGGGTCTTCATTGCGTGTTGAGAGGGCTTTCATATTTTGGAACGCTGCCAGCCCCATCTCCGTGATCGCTGCTTCGGTTCCGCCGGTAAGCATCACATCAGTTTCGCCCATGCGAATGCTTCGAAGAGCCTCGCCCATTGCGTTGGCCGCGGAGGCGCAAGCGGTGGATACGGCGAAGTTTGGGCCTTTGAGCCCATAGTTGATCGACAGGTTTCCTCCAGCCGCATTGACCATCATCTTTGGAATGGTGAATGGACTGACTCGTTCAGGCCCCTTCGCCAACATCTTTTGAATCTGGACTTCAATCTCGGCCAATCCTCCGATGCCGCTCCCTAAGATGACTCCGCACCGACAGCGATCACAAGATTCAAAGTCGATTCCGCTATCTTTGACCGCTTGATCACCTGCATGAACGGCAAATTGGGTGAAACGATCAAGGCGTTTAGCCTCGCGAGGGTCGACCAATCCATTGACACTGAATTCGGGAATATCGCCGCCGAAGTGAATCTTGTAGCGACTCGTGTCCAACGTGGTTAATTCGTGGATACCTGATGCTCCGCCAAGTAGCTTGTCCCAAAATCCATCGACAGACATGCCCAATGGTGTGACCACGCCGATTCCTGTGATGACGACTCGCCGGTTTTCAATGGATGCGTGCTGGGATTCGCTCATGGGAGTGAGACGCTGTGTGATACAGCGAAAAATACTGGGGACTACGTAAAAACCGCCCGGCAAACGGGATCAAGCGATCACCGGCGGGCGGTTGTTGGTGAATTCGTGACTTGATCAAACTTTGATCAGTCGTCTTCGCCCTTGGCTTGCTCGATGAAATCGATCGCCTCGCCGACCTTTTGGATTTTTTCGGCCTGTTCGTCGGGGATGGTGATATCGAATTCTTCTTCCAACTCCATCACGAGCTCGACGGTGTCAAGCGAGTCGGCACCCAAGTCATTGACGAAGGAGGTATCTCGGTTGATCTTTTCCTTATCAACGCTCAGTTGCTCCGACACGATGTCGATGACGCGTTCTTCGATGCTGGCCATGGTGAAAGGGACTTTCGTGAATGGTTTGAGAGGGTCAGGCGGCTCGTTGCTCACCAGTGTGGTAGAGCCCGTTTGGGCCGCAGTGGTGCGAAAGATAGGGGAATCCGGCAAATGGCGTCAATATGCAGCTCGTTCACTGGACCCGCTTTTATCAAGTGTTTTAGCCGATCATGCCGCCGTCGACGACCAGGGTTTGTCCTGAGATGTAGCCTGAGTCCGGCGAGGCCAAGAACAGCACGGCCGAGGAGACGTCCTCCGGCTTGCCGAGGCGTTTCGCGGGGATCCTCTTGGTCGCCTCTTCCAGAATGACGTCGCCAAGTTCGGCAGTCATTTCTGATTCAATGAATCCCGGGGCGACGCAATTGCAGGTGACGCCTCGGCTGACCAATTCCTTGCTCACCGTGCGAGTGAATCCAATCATTCCCGCCTTGGAAGCGGAATAGTTGGCTTGCCCGGGGTTCCCGATCATTCCGGAAATGGAGGCCATGTTGATGATTCGACCGTACTTCTTGCGACGCATGATTCCCGCTGCCGTTCGGCAGGCAACGAAACAGCTCGTGAGATTGGTGGCCAGGACGTCATCCCATTCGTCGTCACTCATCCCCCGCATCAGCTTGTCACGAGTGATTCCGGCGTTATTGACGAGAATTTGGAGGCCGCCGTGGTCTTTGGCAGCTTGTTCGATGGCACCGGCTAGAGCATTTCGATCAGTGACATCGACGCTCACGGCGGCCGCCTTTCCGCCAGCCGCTTCGATTTCGCTGACCGTTGAGGCGAGTTTCTCAGCGTTGCGGGCCATGCACACGACGGTTGCTTTGTTTTGCCCAAGCTTGATTGCGCAAGCTTTACCTAATCCCTGGGAAGCTCCCGTGACAACGGCCACGTGATCGGTCAGATCAGTTGTTAGCATTCGATGTTTGCCTAATGAATGGGGTGTATTCGAGAGTGTTTCAATCCCCGAAGCCATCTGCGGGGAACCGGCGATTGACTCGCTTCAGCGTTCCTCGAAGCACGCGACCGGTGCCAAGCTCTTCAAACTTTTCGACGCCTGAGTCGATCATGGCGTTGAGTGATTTTTCCCAAAGAACTGGACCAACGACCTGGCGGGCCAGAAGTCCACGTATCTCTTCGGCACTGGTATGGGGGGCCGCATCGACATTGCTGAAAACTGGAATTCGCGTGTCGCAAATTTCAATCTCACTTAAAGCGTCTTGCAGCTTCGCGACGGCGGATTGCATCAGGGGCGTATGGAAAGCACCTGCCACCGCAAGCTCGACTACCCGGCTTGCTCCGGCTTCCTGAGCTGCGGGAATGAGTTTTTCCAGGGCTGATTTATGGCCGGAAACAGCGATGTTGCCCGGGCAAAGCAAGTTGGCTGGTTTGAGTATCTCGCCTTGATCGCGACAGCTCTTGCAGAGTTCCTCAATGATCTGGAGATCCAGGCTTAGCACGCTGGCCATGCCGGAATCGACTTGGTCGGCAGCTTCTTGCATCGCTTCGCCCCGACGGGCGACAAGCTTCAGTCCATCTTCAAATGTCAAACCGCCCGCAAAGTGAACTGCCGTGTACTCACCAAGAGAAAGCCCCGCAGCACAGGTTGCCCCTTTCAAACGCTCGGGTTCAGTCTCAGCAAGTACGGCTGCTGCCGCTGCGCCGACAACATAGAGAGCCGGTTGGCTGTGGCGGGTTTCGTTGAGTTTCTCAGCCGGCCCGTCGAAGCACATTGACTTGAGGTCGTACCCAAGCACATCTCCAGCGAGATCAAACATCTCGCTAGCGACTTTATGTTCGCACAGGGTTTTCCCCATGCCTGGTGCTTGGGCGCCCTGGCCCGGAAATAAAACGGCAGATTTAGTCACCGGGTCGGCGATCAATCTTCTTTGGATTCAACCACGGTCCGACCTTGGTAGTACCCGCATTTGGGGCAAACCGTGTGTGTCGGGACGGCGATGCTGCACTGGGGACAGTAAGCAATCTGGCGTTTTTTGAGGCGATCGTGGCTTCGGCGTTTGCCGGTGCGGCTGTTGGAGTGTTTTCGTTTTGGGACGGCCATCGGTCCAAGCCCATCAGGAGTGGTTATTTTCGAGCCGCGTAGAATAGAAAAGCAGGCGTGATGTCGTCAAGCGTTCGTTGCACTTGTTTGCCCTCGCCTCGGGCATTGGCGTCCAAATAAATACGTTCACAATCCCTCGGGAGGGTCGCGGAGGGGCTTGCGACGACGCGTGGAGGGGTTTCGGCAAACAGTAGAGTCATTGTCAAAGCCAGGAGTTCCACTCCCAAAAGCCTCGTTCCTCAGCATCGACCTCGCAAAGGAGGGAGAAACATGCAAACCACTGAATTGGAACGCCTTACGCTTTTCGTCCAACCAACATGCCCAACTGAGTGCGGCTATCGGGCAGATAAGTGAATTGAACATCGCCTAGACCGGCCGCCGCCATGATCGCCTGGCCCTCCTGGAGCGTCCGCATGCGGCCGGCACGTGTGGCCAGATCGAGACGCAGGGCTTCGATGGAATCCGATAGATTCAGATTTGACTTACCTCGAAAAAGGTCGATCACGACTACCTGGCCGCCTGGTTTCGTAGCTTCGGCGGCACGAGCGATCAGGCTAACTGCTGGTTCATCGGCTCGAGCGGACAGCCTTTGAGCAACGAGTGATAAATCGAAAGCTCCCGATTCGATAGCCACTTCATCGGGGTCACCCTCGATGGTCGTAAATCTGTCTGTCAGACCAATTGATTCGGCTGTTGCCTTCGCCGAGGCGACGGCGCTGGGCAGGTCGGCCACCGTCAAATGAGATTCTTCATCTCGGTAGGCCATCGCAGCACCCCAAACTCCCGAGCCGCAGCCAAGGTCGAGGATGCTGATTCCCTTGGGCATCGATTCGCCACCAACGTCCAAGATCTCTGCCGCCTGCATTGCTGACGAGGTGTGGATCCACTGCGTCGCGGCCAAGTAGTTGCTCTGCATCAAGTCATCGCTGGCTTCGCGCTGAACTTCTCCTCGCACCAGCGATTCGAGCGTTTGCCAAACGCCATCGCCAAAGTCCTCGTCGTATTGGCAAAGCAAGTGTCCCGCCCGAGAAAGTGCGAGATCATCGCCGTAGCTTTCAACAATACCTATTGCCATTAAAGCTTCGATGAGAAGCGATAGCCGATCGGGAACAAGCGATAGACTCTCGGCAAGTTGCGTGCGAGTGCGTTGACCTTCCCGCAGTTCCTTGAGGACTCCCAAATTTCTGGCGCTGCGAAGTAAATGCGAAGAAGCATTGACTTGCATTAATCCATGGTACTGAGCGAGCGTGCGTTCTTGGGCGGATGACATCGAGGACTACCGTGATGGGAATACTTCAAAGACTTAGACTTCAACTCAAACTCGAACTTAAACTTCGCACAGCGGAATCAATAGCGGTGACACCAGTGAAATCAGCCACATCAGGTGTCAGGTGGATAGCTATCGCGGTGGAACGCAGCGTTTGCTTTGGGTTTGAATTGAAGTTTGAGCTCAAGTTCGAGTCTGAGTTGAAGTGCAGGTTTGATTAGCGATCGACCAGTCGGTATCGGATCTATCGTGAAGGGGCATCACCTCGTTTCTCGTAGCACACCCGGTAAACCGGAATACCTTCACGCCGGCTTCGTCGTTCGAAATGCGTGTGGTAGTCCAGATGGTGAGTCGATTCACGTAGGGGTTCCGGGATCGGGATGCCAAGTTGTGGCGTGACCGCGGCGATCATCTCGATCGTGTCTTCAAAATAGTCGAGTACATCCGTCCAAAAATGGAACCGACCACCGGGCCGAATGGATTTTGCGTAGTCAACAATGCTTGACTCTGTGATCACGCGTCGTTTGCGATGTTTCTTTTTCCACCAGGGATCGGGAAAGTAAACATGAAGTGCTTCTAAGCTCGATGCTGGAACCTTAGGATCATCTTCGGCGGCCGTGAACAACTCTTCGGCCTTACCCGCCAGCATCTTGACGTTACCCCGTTCGTCGCCACCCGATTTGACGATACGCTCTGCCGCATGTCGAGCGTATTTGGTAATGATCTCAATACCCAGGAAGTTGTGACCTGCTACCTCGCGGGATCGATTAGCCAAGAAAAGTCCCTTGCCTGATCCAATCTCAATCTCCAGTGGCAAGGTGTTTCCAAAGAGCGATTGACTCGTCATTGGGCACGGCAATGCATCGGGCGTCAGAAAAACCGACCCGAGGTCACGGGCTTTCTTGGGAGTGCGGATCGCGTGTCTGGGCATTCCCTTATCTTAAAGCTCAACGGAGTTGAGCCGCAGTGGGGGCATCGATCGGAAGTTACAACTCGATCCGGTCCTCATCTGTATCGGGGAACGCTGTCGGAAACCGGCATTTTGGGACACAATCCTCAACAATCGTTGGATTCGTCCCAGCCAGGATCGGTAGCCGTTCTTCCAACGCTAGCCGGTTGGCCGATAATGCCACCATGAGCAAAGCAAATTTCAGTGGTCATTCGGTGGCATCAATGGAGAGTCGGCGAGCTGATGACATGCACCGCATGATCGAGAAGTTCGGTGGCATCCCCCACGTCAGTCCCTCAATGCGGGAAGTGCCCGTCGAGCCCAATCGCGATGCGATCGACTTCGCTCACGAGGTCATGACGGGGCAGATTTCTGTGGTCGTACTGATGACCGGTGTGGGATTTCGCTATCTAATGCGGGCGATCGAGAAACACGTCGATACACAGCGATTTCTCGATTCGCTTTCGGATATCACGACGGTTTGTCGAGGACCAAAGCCCGTTGCCGCGATGCGTCAGTTTGGTCTAAAGCCGACGCACCGGGCACCTGAGCCGAACACGTGGCGAGAGCTCTTGCAAACCATTGACGCCAGCGTTTCGGTGGCCAACCAAACGGTCGGACTTCAGGAGTATGGCATTACGAACACCTCACTCGTTGCGGGGTTGGAGGCACGAGGAGCGTCAGTTCGGCCGCTGAGAGTTTATGGATGGGAGTTTCCTGAAGATGTTGCTCCCATGGAAGAAAACCTTAGAGCGCTTGCCGCGGGTGAGAGAGATATTCTATTGCTCACCAGCGCTCATCAGGCCGTTAACATGCTTCGCATGGCCGAGCGACTCGGCATCGTCGATGAATTGAGAAGTGGACTAGAACGCACCGCGATCGTTTCGATTGGCCCTACCACCTCCGAGATGCTTGCCGAGTGCGATATTCATGTTGACTTCGAACCCAGTCACCCCAAGATGGGGCATCTCGTGTCTGAAGCGGCTGAGAATGCTAGTCGTTTGATCAAACTCCGACCCTCACCCAATGTGATCGATTCCATGGCAGCTACTGGCGGCATCGAACATCCATCCAATAATAGCTTGTTCATGCGAGCCTGCCGTGGAGAACGAACTGAGCGGTCCCCCGTATGGCTGATGCGTCAGGCGGGTCGGTACATGGCGGAATACCGGGAGGTCCGGGCCAACTACTCGTTCCTGGACATGTGCCGTAATCCCAAGGTTTGTAGCGAGGTCATGTGCACGGCTGTTGAGAAGTTGAACGTCGATGCCGCGATCATCTTTTCGGATCTGCTGCCTTTACTCATGCCCCTTGGCTTTGATCTTGAGTTTGTCAAAGGTGACGGTCCCCAGATCAATAACCCCGTTCGGTCGGCAGCTGACGTCGAACGTGTCAAGCCATTAAGCGATCCATCGGCTTTGCACTATGTCTACGAAACGGTCTCACAGACCCGGTCAGACATCCCGGAAGATGTACCGATCATCGGTTTCGCGGGTTCGCCTTTTACCCTCGCCAGTTACGCAATCGAAGGTGGCGGATCGAAGACTTATCTCCACACCAAGAAGTTGATGCGGACCGAGCCGGGCGCATGGAATGATCTGTTGGGACTCCTTTCTGAAGCGGTTACGGTCTATCTCAACCATCAAATCGCCGCTGGCGCGCAGTGCGTCCAGTTGTTTGACTCCTGGGCGGGATGTCTATCGGCGCGTGACTATGTCGAGTACGTATTGCCTCACATGAAACGAATCCTAGCGGGGATCACACCGGGCGTACCAGTCATAAACTTTGCCACGGGGAATCCTGAACTGCTACCTCTGTTGCGGGGCGACCGAAGGACTGTTGTCGGTGTTGATTGGAGGATCGATTTGGCGACGGCTTGGCAACGCATCGGCCATGAAAAGTCAGTTCAAGGCAACTTGGACCCAAGTGTTTTGCTTGCTGAGATCGATACCATTCGCGCGGCGGCGAAGACGCTCATTGACAGCGTTCAAAATCGTGATGGACACATTTTCAATCTCGGCCACGGAGTGCATAAAGAAACACCAGTCGAACATGCGATAGCGTTGGTGGAGGCTGTCAAAGAGTTTTCGGCAAGAGAGGCATCGTGAGTGGGACCGTTGCTCCGGTGAAACCGATCGTTTGCCCGTTCTGCTTGTTGCACTGTGATGGGATGACCATCGGTCAGGCCACGGCGGGGTCCTACCTGAAATGCGAGCGGTTTGAGGATGGTGTTCGTCGCATCAGGCAACCTCAGTTGGCACGGATTGGTCATGAGACGGTCACACTGACGCAAGCGATCGACGCAGCCTCGCAGATCCATGCGAGGACGGTTGCGATCAGCCCTTTGTCGCTCAATGAGTCACGTGATCTAGCGAATTACTCGGCCAACGTCAGTTCGCTGCGTTGGTTCACCACGGCGGGAGACTTCGACGCGGTTGCGGCATCAATTGATTCGCAGCTGGGAGGAATTCGCTCAACGATAGGTGACGTGAAGAGGCACGCTGACGTGATCGTCATGGCGGCCGCACCGAGTTCCGAAACACGACAATTGCGTGGTTGGTTTGATCGTGAGGAAGTGACCTTCATCGATGCTTGTGGTGAAGGCATCCAGTGGTGGATGGATTTGTGCAGCGATCGGGGCAGAGCATTCGAGGTGGTTGAAACTGCCAAGCTGGCTGCGTTTGTTGTGGGGCCAGGAATCACGTCAGACCCTGCCGATACACTAGCTGTGCTCGATCAACTCAATCGGTGGTCGGTTAATCGAACTTTGTCTGGAAAACGCACGTCGATGTTAAGGATCGAGAATTTTGGCAATATTCACACAGCTTGGCGGACACATGTGAATTCAACCATTCCACCGATTCCCTCGGGAGCGATAGCTGATTTCGTCATGGCTTCTATTCTCTCGGATTGTGACCAACGATCTCAGGTGCAAATTGGTGGATTCGATCCAGGCCAAAGCGTTTGCGAGATTTTCATTCCGACTGCGGCAGTCGGATGGCATCTCGCCGGCAGTTCACTTCGCGGAGATGGCTCGGTGGCGATGCCGCTGCAAGCGGTGGACTCAACGGAACTGATGCCGTTGATCGACGTGTTGAAAAGCTGCCTAGTCTCGCTGGCCCGTTAAAAGCCAAACGTAATAGAGAAGCGTCAGCACGGCTTGCAGCGTTGCAGCGACATAGGTCAGTGCAGCCGCGTTAAGAACCTTGGCAACGTATTGCTCTTCGTTGTCGCGGATCAAACCTTGATTAACGAGTTCGTATCGCGCACGGTTTGATGCATCAAACTCAACCGGCAGATTAACCAGCTGGAAGAATGCGACGCCGGCGAATAACGCAACGCCCACCCAAGCCACGGTAGTCAGACCAATCATCAGGCCAGCCATGATCGCAAGCATTCCAAATGAGCTGCCGAAGTTGGCCATCGGTACGGCCGCATTTCGTATCACTAGTGGAGCATAATTCTTTGCATCTTGAAAAGCGTGACCCGCTTCGTGACAGGCAACTCCCAGGGCAGCCATTGATCGACCGTTGTAGACGTCCGGACTGAGCCGAAGGACCTTGGCTCTCGGGTCGTAGTGATCGCTCAAATGCCCCTGCACTGCCTCGATGCCGACATTGTGCAGGCCACCATTGTCCAGCATGATTCGAGCCGCCTCGGCACCACTCATGCGAGCGGGAACCTTTGACATCTTGGAAAACGAAGATTTGACCTTGTACTGGGCGTAGAGGCCCAAAAGCAAAGGAACGATGAGGATAGCTAAGTAAATCAGCATTTTTCTACCGAGGGTTGGTGAGTCATGTCACATTGGCATTTTACTACTCAATATTGGGCTGAAAACGCAATAAACGGACCAAAAGTTGGCGATCACCTGTCGGATGGGATCGAAAAGTCGCAGCGAGATGTCCGGTAATTCAGGCGATCAATGGTTGGAAACAAAGTTTGCAACGAGGATTTGTGATCAATCCCTTGATCCCGGCGTGATCTTCAAAGGAATCTTGTTTCCTTCGCGGATCACTTCGATGGTGACCTCTTCACCGATCTTGAGTGCTTCGATCGCGTAGGAGTAGTCGTAAACATCTTCTACCTTTTTGCCCGCGAGCGAGACGATGATGTCTCCGCCGCGAACGCCTGCCTGGTCAGCCGGGCCGCCTTCTACCGCACCGCTCAACTTAACCCCTTTCTGTCCCCCCGCATAATCGGGGATCGTACCCAAATATGCCGTCAGCCTGGCTCTTGGTACTTCGTCACTGGCTGCCCCTTCGCTGAGTTTGAAGGGGGGCGGCTCTTGCGAAATCAGGTAAGCCCGAGTGAGTAATCCAAATAGGTTTACAATCTTCGAAGCGCCTTCGTAATTCAGCTTATAGAGCGTATCTCTAGGCGTGCGATCGTCGCTTTCCGCCGAGGTGAACTGTACCTCGCCATCTTCTGACGCAATTCGGGTGCGATGTCTTGGGGTAGGTCTCTGAAAACCATCACCCACTGATCGATGACATTCAAGTGAACGTAACTGTCATGGTCAGTGATCTTGCGGCCATCTGAGGTGGAGCCCGATCCGGTATCGATGTTGGAGATTCGGAGTCCGTAGCCGGCAAAGACCACACCGGTCGGTTCAACAGGACCATCAGCGGAAAAAAGAGATTGGCACAAGGTCTTTTCCGGGTTCAAGCGTGAGCTCTTTTTCACCTCCGCTGAACGCCATGCGATTCTTGGGGCCAAGACGCGAGCCAGCGGGGAAATCAAACTCATGGAAAAAGCTCCCATTCTCACCGGCTGGCGCAAACCCCATCGCTTCGAGATAGGCGGCAACCTACGCGGTGGCTCGTTTCTCGCCTGCCGTGCCGGTTAGCCGACCACCGAGTTCCGCCCGAGTGAGGAAGTCCACGTGACGAATGATGTCGCTTGGCTTGTAACCTTGTTGGCTTGATTGAGCCGCGGCGAGCGCAAAGTTGGCATCCTCTTCACCCAAGCCCGGTTCGTCTTTTGGCGGCGGGTTCTCGTTTAAATTCAGACGCTCCAATGCCATCTCATGATTCCAATCGGCCATGAAAATCTGAGATCGTTTGCCTGGCGTTGCGTTGCTTGTCCAAGACAGACGCTCGCCGTCAGGCAAGAGCACCGGGAGACCATCAAATCCTACCCTTTCAGAAACACGAACGGGTTCTTCTTGGCCATCCGCGCGAACGATGTAGAGCTCAAAGTTATCGAAGCCGTGCTTATTGGTTGTGAAGATCAGGTATTGCCCCGACGGATGAAAATAGGGGCCCAGCTCATTCGGCGTAGGTTGGTGAGCCGCCTGACGTCCGTGCCATCAGTTTTCATGGAGTAGATTTCGGCAGTTGCACCATCTTCGGTGAATCGACGCCAGCAGATTCGCGTCCCGTCTGCCGACAAGAAAGGGCCACCGTCATATCCAAGCACATTAGTCAAACGTCGGACATTCGTACCATCTGCATTCATGATGTAGATGTCGATCATGGACGCTGGATCGAGGGCGAAGAGCTCTTTTTCCTTTGGACTTAACTCTCGTTCATAGGCGGCACGATTCGACGCAAGAACAATCTGAGTACCATCAGGACTGTAGCTAGCTTCGGCATCATACCCAACCGCATCGGTTAGTCTCAACGGTCGGGCATCTGGATCGTTTAGCGGCTTCTCATAAAGTTCATAGTGCTTGTCGTAGTCCCAGGCGTATCGACCTTGAGTGCCAGTCCGACGCTTCTCGAGCTCCTACTCCTGTTTGCTTACGGCATCATCATCCTTGTGCGTGCTTGCAAAGAGAACTCGATCTCCATCTGGATGAATCCAAGCGCAAGTTGTCTTACCGGTCCCGGGACTGATTCGCGAAATGTCACCGGTTTGCAGATCCGAAAGAAAGATCTGGTAGACCGGATTGCTCGGATCGCGTTCACTTTGGAAGATCGTTCGACTGCCGGTCGAGTCAAAATAGCCTTCGCCGCTGCGAATACCTTCGAAGGTCAGTTGATGAGCGTTTTCATAGAGCGTGCTCTCATACGATGGAAGCGTCTTTTCGGCTGGGGCACTGGTTGACCACGGTAATGGCGATATCAGAATGCCAATGAGATAAAGGATGACAAATGACCTTGTTCGACGCCTCTTGCGAGGAAATTCGGCGTGCTACGATGTCGCTTTCGGTGCTGAAATGCTGTCTTTCATCGATTGGCTATCGTTTGTGTGATCCCAGGCTCGTCGGCGTGCTGAATTGTTAGCCTGCAGCGTCAGCAAAGGACGTATTTCAATCCCTTGCAGATGCCGCGGGTTTCGAAATCAGAACGCCATCACGTGTCATGTGGAAAGGTCGCTGTTCTGGCCTGTTCAGTTGTAGGCGGTTGTCTAATCTGTCAGCCCCCCGGCTCCACGCGTGACAATGAGACCTTCACTCCAACGATTGAAAAGCTCGACTCGATCAGACTGGGCTTCAAAAATTCGAATCGTCGTATCGTTCTTGCGGACGTCTTCACGAACCAGCCCATAGAGCTCCATATACTCGGCGTCCGGGTCGGGCTGATCGTCGTCGTTCGATTCGGGTTTGATGCGAGCCGTCGCATCAAATCGCATCACCTGCAGCCACCCTGGACGCTGTACAGCCACCAGACGAAGTCCTCGAATCTTTGCGGTGTTGCCAAAGTAACCACAGCTGAGCAAGGCCCGGCGGATCGCTAGCTCCATCTCTTTATCCCCAGTCCACTCCGACCAGCGTTGTTTGAGATGTTTGAGTAAAGACATGGACAGATTCTCAGAAATAGGACTAGCTTGAAAAACCTAGATTTGCTGCAGACCTTTTTACCGACATGTAAAGCTGACGATTGAACTCATTGCTCAAGAATGCAATAGACTTGGCTCTTCGAATTGCCATATTCCTCCTCCGGCGATAAGGCGAGGAAGACTTCGGGACCAGGTTCCATTGACGGGCTGCTTCTCATGAATCCATATGGACCACCAAATCAAATTGATAGAGGAATCACGGACACCGGACCCGATGATCTAGAGAGTCGCTCCAGCCCGCTACCCGAGCTTGCTTTCATGGTGCTATTTGTCGTTGTTTTTATCATCACCATCTCTTTGGCCACCTTGGGATTGGCGGCGTTGGAATGAGTTTGGTTGCTAAAGCAGGTGCTTGGCTTTGATTCGCAGATACTCGTTGACCAGGGCAGCCGTCAGTTCGTCTGGGAACGCGTCGATGGTTAGGACGCCACGAACATTCAAGTCTCGTATGACTTGGTCGCGCCAAAGCAAGATGTCGGCCGCTGCCGCCGCTCGATAAAAATCATGGTTGGGAGGAACATTGTCATCGTGCAAGGCCGCTGAAGCCGCTGGCGATTCCGCCGCGTCGAACATCTGTCGGTCTCTTAGCAAGACAGCCAAGGGAAGATGCTGCCCCGCCATGTTTCCCAGGTAGCCCATGACTGATTGCGAGTTGACTTCGTCAATCAAGTTAGTCGCCATGACCACCAGCGAGCGTTTCCGGCAGTGGTTGGAAAGATAGACAAACGCTTGGTCGTATCGCGATTCCACCATGCGGGGGAACTCATTGAATCCCGCCCGTAGGAGGCGATTCATTTGTGCCGGGCCGCCCTTGGGAGTGATGAAAGAGTGCACCCGATCTGAAAAGCATAGGAAGCCGACTGAGTCACCTTTTGAAAGAGCCACGTAAGCCATCATCAGCATCGCATTGAGCGAATGGTCCAAGAGCGTTAAGCCTTCTCGGGTGTTGGTCATCATTCGCCCGCAATCGAGCATGAAGATGAGTCGTTGGCTTTGGTCGCTTTGGAAGTCCCTCACGGTCAGCTTGCGACGGCGGGCGGTGCTTCGCCAATCAATGTGTCGGTAATTGTCGTCACGTGAGTAATCGCGTAGCCGTTCAAAGTCACTGTCCTGACCGATGCGACGTGTTTTCCGAACCCCGATAAGACTGAGCCGGTCGGTACGAGCGAGCAATGCATAGTCGGCCAATTGCTTCATGTCCGGATAGACATTGATGGATCCGGCTACATCGAAGGTGGTGTATCGCGTCCAGAATTTCCAAGGACTCTGAAAACGCAGATAAACTTTTTCGAGGGTAAAGGCACCCCGTCTCATGGGAGTCAAACGGCGTCGTAGGTGCAACTCGCCACCGCGAGGAAGATTCAACAGGTGTTCCTCAGGGTCGGCGCGAAAGCTTTCGGGTAGGTCATCTCGAATGTCGCCCACCAGATCAAGACCCGATTCATTTCGGATTGTCAACGAGCTCTCCAAAGGGACGCCCAGAGAGACCGTTGCCGGTAATTCTCGATGCACCTCAATCCCACGATGGGTCATTGCGAGAATGAGCGCCGCGTCGATCAAGCTAGCTAGCACCAAGGCGAGATCAATCGCCACGACCAGGTACAGGAAAGAAGGCGCGAAAATCCCGATGACTGACGCGGCAATCGAAGCGACCAGTACCAGCGTCCATGTGCTTGTGGGGTGAATCCTAGCGCGAACACATACCCACACCAATGGAATGGTTAGCGTCGCAAGCACTAACCATGGTAATGACGACTGGAGCTGGAAGGTTGCCAAAGGCCAAAGCGTCCTAAAGAGCGATGGTGACGGTCTTGTTCTCGGTGTAGGCGGCAAGGCCTTCTTCTCCGAGCTCACGGCCGTAGCCACTCATCTTGAATCCGCCAAACGGTGCGGCAGCATCAAAGACGTCGTAGCAATTGACCCAGACCGTTCCGGCTCGAACGCGCGAAGCGAACTCATGAGCCGTCGATACGTCGCGTGTCCAAACGGCGGCTGCCAAACCGTAGAACGTATTGTTGGCTCGGCGAATCATGTCTTCTTTATCTTCGAAGGTGAGGACGCTCAGCACGGGCCCAAAGATCTCATCTGTCGCAATTGCCATCGAGTCATCAACGTTATCAAAGATCGTTGGTTCGATGAAAAAGCCTTTATCACCAACCCGGCCTCCACCGGTCACGCAATCAGCACCCTCGCTCTTGCCTTTCTCGATGTAAGAAAGAATCTTGTCGAACTGGGCTTTGTCGACCTGCGGACCTTGCTCCGTATCGGCGGCGAAGGGATCGCCTACCTTGCGGTTGCTTGCCATCTTGGCAAGCTTTTCAACAAACTCGGCGTGGCGAGACTTTTCAACAAACACTCGACTACCGGCACAGCAGCATTGTCCTTGATTGAGGAACAGTCCAATGTAGGCACCCGCAACGGCGGCATCCAAGTCGGCGTCGGCAAAAACCACGTTGGGTGACTTGCCACCAAGTTCAAAGGTGAGTCGCTTTAACGTATCAGCCGATTCGCGAGTGATGACTTGCGCGGTGCGATGCTCGCCCGTGAAGGCGATCTTGTCGATCAATGGATGCTTGACGCACGCGGCGCCCGCAGTTGGACCAAAGCCTGGAACGACATTGATCACGCCGTCGGGGATGCCGACTTCTTTGGCGAGTTGTGCCATCCGCAAGCAGGTTAGCGGCGTTTGCTCGGCCGGCTTCATCACGACGGTGCAGCCTGCGGCGAGCGCGGGTCCCCACTTCCACGCGGCCATCAAGATCGGAAAATTCCAAGGAATGATTTGGCCTGCAACGCCAATCGGTTCGCGACGGGTGTAACAGAAGTGATTCCCTCGAATGGGAATTGTCTTGCCGTGAATCTTGTCAGCAAATCCGGCGTAGTAACGCAAGCAATCGATTGCCAGAGGCAGGTCGGCCGTCTTTGAATCGCGCAGAGGCTTTCCGTTGTCCAAGGTTTCCAAAGCCGCAAGATGGTCGATTTCTTCCTCCATGCGATCGGCCAGGGCGAACATCAATTTGCCTCGATCCCGGGCGTCCATGGTTCGCCAGGGACCGTCTTCGAACGCCTTCGATGCGGCTTTGGCCGCCGCATCAACATCTTCCGCATCGCCCTCGGCAACCTGAGTGATCTCTTCCTCCGTGGCGGGATTGTAGGTCGCAAACGTTTTGCCGCTCATGGCGGGAACCCATTTGCCATCGATGAAACACTCGGTTTCGTTGATTTGAATTTTTGGAGTTGAGGGCGAGATGGCTGTCGACATCGAAACGTCCGGGGTTGGGGAAGTCGTGATTCCGGTGAACAATCGCTTCTGATTGTATGCGAAAACGGACGCCCCAACCCGCCCCCCAGCGACTTCCCTGCCGGCGACATCCTCGAAATTTGGAGATCAATCAAGCAATGGAACAATCCTTCATCGCCTACCTGAGAGGTCGGTGTCGCCATCTTCCACAGGTCCCCCTCGGGATTGGCGATGATGCAGCCATTTTGGCCACGTCGAAACAACCGATTGTTTGCGTGGACCAGATCATTGATGGTGTGGACTTTCGAAGTGCAGATCACTCACTCGTGGATGTGGGCTACAAGTCTGTG
>JBCCKZ010000031.1:0-17301 GCA_039027135.1 Planctomycetota bacterium | reverse complement strand
CTTGGCATCGGCTATGAGCGGTCCGATCGATCTGGATAAGATCGATTATCTACAAAGAGACTCACTTCACGCTGGCGTACCCTATGGTCAAAACTTCGATGTGGCACGTCTGTTTCAATGCATGACAAGGCATCCTGAAACGGGCTGCTTGGCTATTTTGGACAAGGGCCGAACAGCCGCGGAGATGATGGTATTCGCCCGGTACATCATGTTCAGCGAAGTCTATTGGCATCCCGTTGTTCGAGTCGCCACTGCAATGCTCCAGCGTTGTGTTTTCCTGCTCCAGCATCGATTGGACCTGCCATCGACTTTAAACTTGCAGGATGATGCCTGGGTTTCGCGGCTCAGGCGTATCGCTGAAGGGAGTGAAGTGGAGTCCTTGGTCGAGGGTTTATTCTCGACTCGGCGTTGCCTGTACAAACGCGTTGCAAGTTTTAAACATGGTGGTGTTCAAGGAGACGCTGAAGTGCACGCGGCCTTGGCTAGGAAGCCCTACGAAGAATTGGTTGCCACTTCCCAAAGACTCGCTCGAAAGCTGAGAGACCTTTTGGGCATCGCAGTTCACGAGACCGAAGTGATCATTGATGCTCCCCCGCTAAAACTCGAGGTGGATATCAATGTGGGCGTGGTTGGGGAGTTGGAGATGGATTCGAAGGACTCAAAATTACAGCTGGCCAACTTAGAAGAAGTCTCTCCGGTGGCATCAACGTTGGCACGGGATCAGTTTGATAATCACGTCAAACAGGTGCGCGTGTTTGTTCGAGATGAACTGCGGGATCAACTATCATCTCGCTTGAATGCGCAAGATTGGCAAACGCTTCTTTTGGAAGTGGCGAATTCTTCGTGACCCAGCAGAGTGATGGCTCTTTCCCCGTGGCACTGCCGCTAACGCAAGTCGGTGAGGCGGAGTGAACCGTGGAACCTAATACGAGCTGAGCGAACGAAGGTGCCGGGTAACAGGTGATTTTACCAGGTGCTTGAGGTGGGTAACGTTGATTTTTCAGCGATGCACTGGCCCGGTGCATCCGCATCCGGCCCACGAAAAACAGCACGACCTCGTTAAGAGATGTTCAAATGTCGTACGCGAAGGGTACGAATGCGAGTACGTTGTTGGTCAAGCGACCATACTCATTACTCGTTTTAATTCTTCTTATCGTCTCGACATTCGTCGGGCGATGGCTTCGCGGGGCAGCGGCATGATTTCCGCGGCGCCACCTTCGTTGAACAGCAGGTCGTCTCGGGCTTCGGTGCTTGATAGGTTCTCGTACTGAACCAAGTAGGCACCGACTTGTAGTCCGTCCTTCTCGTAAACCGGTGGCCAGAATTCTTCGCCTCGGATGGCGAGAGTTTTTGCCAAGAGGCGAGTGGCACGACCGGAGAATCCACTGAGCACCATGTCCAAGCGACCAAGTGGTTCTCGGAAAAGATAGAAAACCAATGCCGAGTCGGTCTTCTCACCACCAGCGTAAGCCCACGTGGCATCATCTTTCTCGTAGTAGAAACCAGGTTCCGGCGCGTCCTCATTCTTACTCAATCGAGTTCCCGAAGAGGCACCACCGGGTTGAGGGTCAGAATCGCGATACCTCAAAAAGAACGGGCATGACCTTGCCGACGTATCATCGACGTCATCCTCGGTGACGAATGGTGTGCAGCCGAATGCATCGGAGAATACCAGTTCACTCACTGGATTGCTTTTGACGCTACCGATGCAAACGATGCCGCGGTCACCCTGAGCTTCGACGAATCCTTCAAACACGTCGTTTGCTCTGGATCGAGCGTCTTCGAGCGAAACCTGACCAGGACTCCAAACAAGAGTTTGTTGCAAGCGATCGGGCATCGGGATGGTTGCCGTCTGGCCGTCCCCTTCAGTTGCTCGGTGCTTGGCTGAGCCACCGAGAGTGGAGACGCCATTGAGCAACTCTCCGAAAAGCACAGCATCCGAGGCGACAACCGTCGCGTGGTTGATTGAACCTTCAACGCTTTCGCGAACGCCGAGAACGATCTCAATCTCACCCCGTCGAGCCAGAAGCTCCCAGAAATTCTCCGCGTTGACGGCGAACAAAGCACCGGGCAATTGGTCAGCGTTCGCGTAGCCGTGATCGATGAGGTAGTCGCAAAGCCGCGATAGTGCCTCTAGAGGGATGTACTTTGCCTCATTCTTCAGGAGCGAGGCGACTTGGTGGCGATCCAAGCCAGTGTGTTCGACGATGGACTTGATGGTCCCCGGTCGCTTGCGACGATCGGGAGTGTGTCCTAGTAGTTCAGCCAGACGAAATGCGTATCGCATCAGCAGTCGCTTGCGGGCAAGCCGTTGAAGGGATTGAAAAGTTATAGGTTACTTTAACCCGCAGCGTATTTAACCCCATTGCCGAGTGATCGAGAACCACCGGTAATAAATCAGGCTAGACCTGACTACTCGACGCTTTCAAAGTCCTCGAAATCGTTCAATTCGTCATCGATCTCTTCATCCTCGTCGTCATCGCTTGCTGAATTCAGCCCAAATTCCGCACTGATCTCATCCTCAATCTCGATCTCGTAGTCATCTTCGAGCTCTTCTTCAAAGTCATCGTCGAAGTCGTCATCGAAGTCTTCCTCATCGATGTCATCGAATTCGTCCAAATCGTCATCGTCATCGAGCCCGTCATCGAATCCTGGGTTGGTATCGTCGCCGGGCTCGTCACCGAATCCTTCGTCCTCACTATCGTCTTCCTCGTTTTCCGATTCGTCTTCCTCGATCAACGCCGGATCGGTCGACTTCGGAACGCCGGAATCTGATACGGGTAAAAGAGGAGCCCCTAAAGGCTTGGCTTCCGCGACCAGACCGGTCGGAGTGAGGCAGATTTGGCTGGGTAGCAACGGCGTGGTGACGATCATACTTTGAAGACGGCGATCCGGGAAAAACGGCAATCCGATTCGAAACGGGTGGAGCCGACGGCGACGATGGTACGAACCAATCGACGGGGGTGGTTCGCGGGCACGACATTTTGGTAGGACCATCGCGACCGGCAAGTCATCGGACAGGCAGACCCCCAGAAAAAGCGGAAATCTTTGCCCAGATTGGCCCCGGGTCATCGTTTAGTCGGTCTGAATGCCCATGAAACTCAACATTCTTTCGAAAACCCGTTCGCTAGTTTCCTCTCCGTTGGATAGGCAAATTTCATTTCAGTTTGCTAGCGTTTCGTCATTTTTTGTCGCGGCGGGCCTGATTCTTTGTCTGAGTATGGGGTGCGCCTCAAGGCAATACGGCCATATTTTGGCCAGTGATGACAAAGATATGGTGGGCTCTCACGCGGCTGGAGCCGCCACCTGGAATCCACTTGTTGACGAGGCCGTCGCCAAGATCCTCTCTCGATGTCCTCCTACGGCTCACCCGATCCAGCCGGGCTTCGAAGCCATGCAGGTTTCGTCGGGGGCTACACCACTTGTCGCTGGGCCTTCAAACGTCTGCTTTATCGGAATCGAAAACAAGTCGGCCGAACCGCTCGCTGATTTCAAGGACTTGTTGTTTGAGCAAATCGATTCTCAAATTAACTCGGCAGAGAGTTTCCGAGGGATCAGTCGACGAATGGTCGAAGCTGCCTTGATCGACACACGACTGCGACCGGATCAGTTGATGTTGCCGAATGAGCGGGCCCTTTTTGCGTCAGCATTAGGTCGCCAAGGGTCACCGGTGGACTATTTGATGTATGCCACGATCAACTCAGGCACGACGGATCGCAACAAATCGAGTCAACGTGATTACCTTCTCACTTTAGAGATGGTCAACATCCACAGTGGGGATTATGTCAAAGAGTCTGCCAAAATCCGAAAGGGTTACAGCAAGACACGGGCGGGGAAATGGTGGAATTACGGATTGTTCGATCAAGCCGATGGTTGAGCCATCTGATCGCGATCGCGTTTTTGGCATCATGGATTTGTGGATGCTCGACAAAACGCGACCGACGGACTGAGCTTCATCAGGCTTTCGAGCAGAACGACTTGGAGGCTGCCACTCAAGCTGCGTCGCAACTGGTTGACCATCGACGTGATGGAGAGTCCTATACGCTCGACTCGGCGATGATTCATTTGGCGAGTGGGAACCTCGAGGCGTTCGATGAAGCCGTACGTGGCACCCATCGAGATCTCTCCGTCCGCCGGCCCCAGAGCCTCGCATCGTTCTCGGTGACCAATACACTTGATGAACGCTTTCGGCCGTTTCGAGGCGCGGGTTATGAACGGGCATTGATGCCCGTGATGCTCTCGATCGGATCTTTAGCTGATGATGTGGTCGATGCGGAGAGCTACTCACTCATTGGAATGCAAGATCATCGAAAGCTGCAAAAGCAAAACGAGGAAACTTCGAACCTATCGTTGACCAGTGAGCACTATGCAACGGTTGCAGCTGTCCCTTACCTGCGAGGAATACTTCGAGAGGCGACTTACCGTGATTACGACGATGCAACAAAGGCTTACGACGAAGTGCGCCGGGCGAGGCCCACTTTTCAGTTGGCATCAGCAAGCTTGGAACGTGTCAAATCAGGTGTTCCCTGTGCAAAGGGTAAAGGTGTTCTTCATGTGATTGCATTGGTCGATCGGGGGCCACTGCTGGTCGAGACTTCGGCGCCGACGACTTCCGAGATCATGTCTCATGCATCGGTGTTGATTCAGCAGCTGTCCAACCGAATCGAGAATGATTCAAACAATGAAGATAAGAACAAGGAAGGAGAAGAAGATCGCGGTGGTTTTGTTCTCTCACTGCCAAACATTATTGCGGTGAAGATTCCGACCGTTGAGATTCCCCAACCTTCAATCGCAACGGTCGCAATTCGTGTCAATCAAACGCAGATCTCCAATACAGTGACGCTTGAAGATATCGGTGAATTGGCAATTGACTATTGGGAGGCAGAGACGCCGCACGCAATCACGCGAGCCGTGGTTCGACGTTCGGTCAAAGAGCTATCGGTTGCTCTTGCTGCCGATCGAATGGGCTTGGAGGGCCAGTCGAGAGCATTCTTTCATGCGGCTGCGGTGAATGCATGGGCGGCCAGTGAGAAGGCGGATACACGTTGTTGGTCTCTGTTGCCCCGGCAGATTCAAGTGGCGCGTCTTGAGCTGCCCGTCGGTGAGCATTCAATCGGTCTTGAGTCCATCGGATTTGATCGCCTGCCCCTCAATACGTCTTCGCAAACGAATGTTCGAATCGTCGATGGTCGAAACAGTTATCTTGTCGTGATGGCGCGTCCCAACTGGATCAAAGTCATAAGACCCAGAAGTCGTTCTAGCGAACAAGCTCAGAGTGGGCTCACGACTAGCTCGTCTTAGGAGTAATGATCAATCCGGGAGATTTGGGTGGCAATTTTTTAGTCAATGCCGTCTAAAGCGGGGAAGCGCCAGGATCTCGGAACCAGTTGATGCCTTGGATCCGATCAACACTTCCGTCAGCCGTGTCCTCATCAAGGTTGATGAAATATAGGATGGCCGTAATCGCTACCGCGATGGATCCGATGATATAGATCGGATGATAGACCGGTGCTCCCGTTTCGCTTGTGGTGACAATCATGGATGCAACGGGAGATGTTGAGTCAGCAATCCTTGGGAGTGAAACCGAAAGTGCGTTGTTGGCCAGGTGAATTAAGATTCCCGGCAAGACGCTGCCTGTCTTCAGTGCAACGTAGCCGAGCAACACTCCCATGACCGTTGCCGCGATCGATTGCTGCAGAACACCATGAGAGACGCCAAACATCAACGCCGTCACGAGCACGGCTCGCAACCGACCTCGGTTTCGAACTAGACCTCCAAAGATGAATCCTCGGAATGCAAGCTCCTCACAGACCGCGGGAACGAGGGCCATCAAGAACACAGCTGATAGCCAGGGCGCCGCCATGATCTGATCGCTGAAAGGTTTCATCGATGCAGCGGCTTGTTCACTGATTGGATAAGCGTAGCTAATTAAACTAGCCAGCATCACATAGGACGGGTGCAATGCGATACCAAGGACAGCCGCGACCAACAACGATGATGGTCGTCCGAGTCGCACGCGAAGCGAGTCCTTGAGCGACGTGGTCAGCACGGTGGCCATCAGCAAGGTTGGGACCAAGATCAGGCCGAATTGCGGATAGAGAATCAGCTTCGCGACCCCAGCATAGGTTGAAGGCAATTCCGTTACGGCAAGTTTGCCAAAGAACAGCCCCACCAAGATGATTGCCGCACAGGCAAAAGCCTGTGGAGCGGTTGCCGCCCTTTGTCGATCTCTCCAGAGATGTTTGACCCAGCCTGAGAGTTCCCACTGATCAGCACCACCGAACAACACGGACTCGCTTTCGAATTGCCGACGTGCCCACGTAGTTGCTAATGACAAACATCCGATCGTGACGGCGAAGACGATTGGCAAGTGGAACAGTGCAGTAACAAATTGTCCGTCAACCAGTGTTCGAACAAGCAGGAACATCCCCGTTACGGGAATGATGCTCGTTCCGATGCTGATATCCATACCCGGAAGCATCGGAAGAAGCACGAGCGGTAGCATCATCATCATCAGCGGCATCAGGTAATACTGCCCTTCTTTGCTGCTGCGAGCCATCGCGGCAACGGCTAGAGCCATAGCGCTGAACAAGGCGGAAAGCGGAATGAGGGCTACAAGCAACCAGAGCATTGGGATGAGAGGTGGTGCTCCCATCGACTCGCTTCCCAAACCAATGTGCTGGAAGATGAATACACTGGTCATCAGCATGCTGCCCGCATTTAGAATGGCTGTCGCCATGCTGAAGGTGGTCACCGCAAACAGTTTGCCCCAGACAATTTCTCCTCGAAGGGCTGGGCTACAAAGCAGTGTCTCGAGTGTGCCGCGTTCTTTCTCACCGGCAACAAGATCGATCGCGGGATAGAACGCTCCGGTCATCGCCCAAATCAACATGACAAAAGGAAGCAACTTTGACCACAAAGCGGCCCGCTGTGAATGCTCAGGTGTGAGGTTAAAAGGTTCAATTCGGGCTGGTTTCAGCTCGGCCAGGTTGATTCCGCGAATGGCGAGCCGATTTTGGACCCACTGTTGTTGCCAACGATCGAGGATGCCCATCGCAATCACATTTGCGCGAGCCGATTGATCACGCCGCGCGTTGTAGAGCACTTCGACAACTTGATCACTCGATTTGGCATCGCTTGGGCGTGCTGTTGTGATCGATGGTGGAATGATGATCACAGCATCGTAGACGCCGTCACTGGCCCACGAGGTTGCCGTCTTGGCGATTCGATTGGCTTGAGTCTTGCGATCGGTTGGTGTCCGATTTGATTCCACTCAAAAAATGTTGCCTTGAGCTTGGTTGAATCGGGAACCAATCCCGCCGCGAACAAGGCGTCCGAACCCTCGATCGTTGAGGAGGTCTGGAGTGGAGGAACTTGGGCACCGGCAGCATCCAGACCGACCAAATGGTCAGCACCCACGACGCAAATCGAAGCGGGATACTCTCTCGTAAACTGAGCGATCTGCAGAAGCAGCATGCCCAAGAGCGGATAGAGTACCAGTGGTACAACGGCAATCGAAAACACGGTTCGACGATCGCGTAGCTGGTCACGCATTTCGCGAAAGTAAACCAAACGAATGATCTCGGGGCGAAGCCGCGGCGACCGCGGATCGTTGCCGTTTATCCACTTGCTGATCACGCGAACATCCCCGCCGTATCGCGTTCGGGGCTCTGTAACGTGTTGGACTCGTGTCGACTGAGTAGCCCGAAGAACAGTTCTTCGAAGTTCTCGCCTTCATGGCGGCCCTGAAGTTCGTTGAGCGTACCCATGTCAAGGATTCTTCCGTGGTGCATGATCGCAATGCGATCGCAAAGTCTTTCGACCTCGCTCATGATGTGTGTTGAGAAGATGAGGCACTTTCCGCTGTCACGGAGGTCGCGGACGATCTCAAGGAGATTGCGGGCGACAAGCACATCCAAGCCCAATGTTGCCTCGTCGAAGATCAAGACGGGCGGATCATGAATCAATGCCCGTGCGATGCTGACTTTTTGTTTCATCCCAGTGGACATTTTTGCCCCGGGTGTATCTCGAAAATCTTCCATGCGTAGTCGAGCGAATAGATCATCGACTCGATCGGTAAGCACATTCTTGGGCAATCCATGCAATCGGCCGAAGTGGGCGACCATCTCAAAGGCCGTCATTCGGTCGTAGATCGCAGTGTTGTTACTCACGAAACCGATGTGCCGCCGCACCATTGTCGCGTCAGCGATCACGTCATATCCGCAAATTCGAACAATACCAGACGTGGGTGCCAGGACGGTGCTGAGGATTCGAAGCACGGTAGTCTTGCCGGCTCCGTTGGGACCGAGCAAACCAAATATTTCGCCTTCACCAACATTGAAACTGACTCCATCGGCGGCGATAAACCGTCCGCGTTGCAAATCATCGTAGGCCTTCATCAGGTTCTGTACGAAGATCATGCAAACAAACAGAGATTGGGGAGTCGATGGCGCTTAGCCGTGCAATCGATATGCAAGGCTCTGCTGGATCGTAGCCCTTGGCGATGCACCGGCGGTCAATTCATCCTCCGCGTGGCGATCATTTGTCGTCCGAGCGTCGGTACGACAGGCGATCACGGAACAATCGTTAGAATCGGAGCAGGTCGCGGCTGATGTTGTTCGCGCGTCCTCGTTGAGTGTGAGTCGTGACCCTGATACGAACGCAGCGAATGTACGGACCGGGAAAAGACTGTGCGCAGAGAGCCAATACTATAAGCTCTCAGATCGCCATGTCTGACGTTTAGCTTCTCGCCCGGTGCCGGCTTGGCTGCGTCGCATTCGATCCACGACTCACTTATTCGCCAAGAGTTAGAGCCTATTTGAGAACTTCAGCCGGAACGCGCTAGCGTCCGGATTCGACGGGAACCGCGGGCTATCGCTCAGTCGGCGGATAGGTTTTGGATAGGTTCTTAGCTTCGCACACCAGTGAGCAAGAACACCGGATTAAGTGAATCGAAACGAACGCGTTCCATTTGGTACTGGCCACGCGAAATCTGGACCATTCGCACATCGCTGCGAAGGCCCTTGTCAGAGAGCACTTTTTCGACGGCCACGAGGTTATCGGGACTCGAGACGCTGACCGCGATTCGACCGCCGGTACGAAGTCGGGTGATGCTTGCGCGAACGAGATCCGGCACCATTCGTCCGCTTCCTCCGACAAAGATCGCGTCAGGATCCGGAAGCTCTACGAACGCCTCAGGTGCGCGCCCGTGGATGGGAGTCAAATTGGGAACGTCGAACATCCCGGCATTTTCGATCATCAGCCCGTAATCTTCGGCATCCATTTCGATCGCGAAGATGTTTCCTTCGTTGGCGATCATCGCAGCCTCGATCGCGACAGCGCCACTGCCCGCGCCTACATCCCAAACGGTGCTATCACGTTGCAGCGCCAATTCAGATAACGCAATCGAGCGCACTTCCGATGGCGTCAGTAGCCCGCGTTTGGGGCGAGATTGCAAGAACGCATCGTCGGGGTTTCCAAACAACCGGCGGCGATTCTTTGATGGTTGGTCGGCGGCGCCTTTACGGCGGGCAAGGATCATGACGTTCATGCCACCGAAGCTTTGTTGCGCAATCGATTCCAACGTTCCACGCGTGACAGTTTCTGCTGGTGTACCGAGGTTTTCACAAACGTAAGCATCAAAGTAGTTGATCCTTCGATCCAAGAGAGCCAAGGCAACGGCCGATGGCGGAATCTCCTCCGTCGTGAACAGGCCCACGCGTTCAGCCGTGCGAATGACGTCAATCACTCGGTCGAGGGACTGGTTCGCCAGGTTGGTCAAATAGGCATCATCCCACGATTCTTTGACTCTCGCGAATGCTAACTGCATGCTGCTGACATGAGGCAAGACTTCGAAACGGTCCTTGCTAAAGGCATCCGTTAAGAACTGAGCGATCCCGTAGAACAGTGGGTCACCACCAGCCAAAAGCACCGTTGGTTCGGCTGGTAGCTCCACCAACAATCGTTTGAGCTTCTCCAGAGATGATGGCGTCGCCACTTTTTCACCTCCGAACGGAACGCGTGTGATCAGTTGTTCGGGGCCCAAGAGGTAAGAAGCGTTGCGAATGACTTCGCGCGCCGGATCTGTCAGACCGTCGAAGCCATCGTCGCCAATACCAACGATTGTAATTTTTTGTTCCGTCATAGATTCGTTAGCCTCGGCCGAAGCACGTGGGGAGTCAAGGGATCACGAGTTTGAAAGAAAACGGAGGAGTTTTTTCAGAATTTCGATTCCCTTCAAAAACGTAACCTACCTTTCGTGTGTCCCGACGGCGTTCCGGTCACCCCAACCCCCAAGCCAGAACAACATCGGTTCACATTCCCCCCAAATCGCGTCTGACCATTGTCCAAGTGGTAATGCGCAAACCCCATAACCCCACTATTTCACTATGAAAAAGTTCTCTGCCTTTCTGGCTTTGTCAGCGTTGGTATTTGGTATCAATGCAAACACCGTCCTTGGTGATACAGACAGCCAAATCTTCAAGGTGACGATCGACTCCGCGCTCGATATTGACGCTCCCGATCAAGCTGCCGTTGAACAATACAATGCGGCGGGTGCCAATACCGTTATCCCCACCCAAACGTGGAACGCTAGTGGCAATGTCGCCAATGGCGTGAAACTGACCTTCTCGATGCCTCAGTTCGTCAACGGCTCTTCGAATGCTGATGGAATTCTCGAACTGGGTAACCCGACCGGTTCTTCGGTTTACACCATCCCGAGTGGTTCCGATACGGCTGACTCGAGTGGAAGTGCCTCGTTGATCGCGACAACCACCGGTCCGATCGATCAAGAGGACATCGAAGTGACTGTAACCATGGTCAATCCCACTTCGCCAGTTGCTGGTGACTATGTGACGACTGTGACTGGAACGATCGAAGCGAACCCTTAGGCATCGATTGATCGAACGCTCGAAATTGTTGGGCTTCAAAAAACGCCGACCCGGCCGAGGAAACTCGGCCGGGTCGCTCTAGTGATAGGCCGTTTAGTTACCTATGACTGCATTGTGCCCACGCATTCACACATCGAGACGAGTTTCACACCGAGTTCTACGCGCGACAATTGTCATACCGAGATGATGAGAAATGCATCTCAACATTCAATCACGTGGGCATTGATCGGATGGGTGGCAATGTTCGTCGCGTTAGGATGTCAGAGTTCGCCCGTGAAGCGGCGCTCGATCGATGAGCTTTATCTTGATGCCGTCGAAGCATCTCAGGACTATAGAAGTCTCGAGCCATCGGCTATTGATCACTCCGACTTCGTCACGCCTCACCGGCAAACGATTGAAGGCGAGCCGGCTGTTCTTCGAGGACCGAATATCGATGACTTGTCGAGTGCTCATCATCTTGATGATGAGGCGCAGACTGAGACGGTATCCGAGAAAAGTCGGCTTGCGGTCGACCACCGGAAATTGGCCGCGGCGATTGTTGATCGTTGGGTGTTGCAGCAAGCCTCGCAGATTCCGCAGCAAAGCACGAATGATGATTTGTCCTCATCACGGCGATCGATCTCAAGCGACGTGAAGTCATCACCAAATCCTCTCACCGAGGTAGAGGTCGAGGAAATGCTTGCGACAATGGTACGCACCGCTGGGTTCGATGATGAATTGGCTTCGGCAGACGCTGGGGCTCGTCAATCAGGTAGCTCGGCGAAAGGAAGCGAGCCGCCAGTGAAGAATCCTTTTGAGGCTGAGTTGCAAAAAGCCTTACCGTTAGCGACTCCGGGCTTGAATGCCGAACCATTACCGTCGCCATCGCCGCTGGCGAGACCGGCACCAACCACGAAGTTCTCTTCACCTTCATCGAGTGACGAGAGTGGTTTACTCAACGAGTCTTTTGATCAAACGGATATTCGCGAAGTCCTATCGATACTCAGCTCGTTAGCCGGACGTATCGTGGTCGTGGATGACACGGTGGGTGGTTTGGTGACCGCGGAAATCCGTGATGCGACTTGGCATGATGCACTTGAGCAGGTTCTGGCGCCTCTGGGTTACATCGCCGTCGATAACAATGGCCGAACGGTCATTTGCCCGCCCGATCCAGAAGCGCCGTTGTTCTCGATGATCGCCACCCAGGCGACCTACCAGGGCCAATATCAGAATGTGACCGAGATGGTTGAGTTGTTGCCGCAGCGGTTTCAGTCGTTTATTCAAATATCTGAAAACCGCAACTTGGTCTCAATCGATGCTCCCGCGAGTTTGGTGGACGACATCACAAGTCGTCTCGCCGAGTTAGATCAACCGGTTCCTCAAGTCGAGCTCGAAGCGATTGTTTGTGTCGTTTCACCCGAAAGCGATTTGAGGTTTGGACTGGATTGGAACCAGGTCGTCAACATCGACGGCGTTGAGTCCTTGTCAGCTGGAATTAGCGGACTTGCCATTCAGGGAAGCGTTTCAAAATCGGGCTTGAAGAATCTATTTAGCGACTTTTCCATCACAAGCGCCTTCATCCGGTCGTTGGCTCGCGAGGGTTATCTCACGATTCGTGCGTCCCCGAGAGTAACAGCCCGTGATGGCGAGAAAGCCAAAATAAGCATCGCTCAGGAAACGTTCTTCTCGTTGCAACCCACATCGAGCAACGTCTTATTTCGTCAGGATGTCCAGAAGGTGGAGGCCGGTATTGGTTTAGAGATCACGCCGAAAATCCGTGGTGATGTGATTAGCGTGCAAATCGAAAGAGCAGAAGTCAGTGAGAACTTGCTCAGTGATGTGAATCTTAGCGCGGCTGATAGTCCATTTCCCAGAATCAACCGACGAGTGGTTTCGACCAATGTCGATGTGCGTGATCGGGAAACCATCGTCATTGGTGGTCTGGTCCAACAGCAGCAGGTCGAACAACACAGCCGAATTCCCGGATTATCACGAATACCGCTTTTGGGTCGATTGTTCGAGACGCAGCAATCTGAAACTCAAGACGTTGAAGTTGTCATCTTCATTTCTCCACATCTTGTTCGGTGATCGCGAATGGCAACCCATAGTTGAATGATGAACCCTTCAAGAGTGTGCTACCCCGAGCACTTGAGGGTCTCGAGGTGAACCCCTAACCCCATCGCATTCCCCAATGAACCTCTCATTGACTTGCAGGCGAGGCTTACTTGTCCTGGTTGCCGTTTCGTGCATGTTTCACACTGCTTTGGCACAGCGTGCCCAGCCGGGTCGAGCACAGCGTGGCAAGCCACAACGACTGAAGGCGAGCGGTAAAGCCGGGTTCACGATCGAACCGCTAGTGCAACAACTCAGCGGACAGACGGGGGATGTTCTGTCCTTCTCATTCGTCGCCGCTTCACGCAAGCGTGATACTGATGTGGAGATCATTCCAGTAACGATGTCACAGCATCGTAGCGGACGGTTGCAGTTTCGCGTTGATGCCAAGGCAACTGAACTAATGGAGTTCATCACGCCAACCAAGTTGCGTTTGAAGGCAAACGAGAATCGCACCTTCGAAGGAGTCCTTCGAATTCCGAGAGATCAAGCTCAAGGCAAGTATATCTTTGGCGTATTGATTCGCGATCTTGGCCAGATTGATGACTCGGCTCGGAACAAGACGGAGACGGGAACAAGGATTCGTTTCGTTACTCAGTATCTTGTGCGGCTCGAGGTCGATGTGAGTGACGTCAATGACGGCAAAGTGAGACAACTCAAACTCGCCGACACGAAGATCGTGTCGGTTGATGGCCGACCACAGATGCAGATTTCGCTGACCAACCCAACCTCGACCCCCCTGAGGATTACGGCCAACTGCGGTATTGATTCACCCCACGGTCACGGTCGGATCGAGCCATTCGGCTTGTCGCTGCCGATCAATTTGAATCGCGAGGGTGAAGGTCGCTACAGCATTCTTGTAATGCCTCAAGCGACGGTGGATTTGGTCCAGCCGATACCAACGGTCATTGGAAGTGGGCGTCACTATGTTCGGGTTGAATTACTTGATAACGGAAAGGCTGCAGCCAATAAACGATTTGAGGTCGATGTTGATGCTGATGACTTCCCGGCACAGGCCTTTATTGTTGCCGAGCTTGATAATGGCATTGCCCTCGAGCCGGCGCAGCTGGAACTGTCGTCGGCGAGAGGTGGTCGTCGAAGGCTTTCAGTGCAAATCCGAAACCCAAGTCAAAGCAACGCGACGATTCGAATGGCCGTACTGCCAGGCTTTATGCCATTGGATGACACGGCAACGACACTTGAATTCGACCCGACGGCTGGTTCGTCTGATTCGGTTTTGTTGCAACCGAGTCAATTGGTACTCGGCCCCGGTAGGAGTCGCAAGGTTTCATTGACGATGCGTACGTCAACGCCCAATCATTCGGTTGAAACGCTGTCGCTACTCATCGGTGCGAAGATCGACAACGAACCACACGAGTACATTCAGAAATTGCCCATTGTTCTCGTGCACGAACAGACTTCGCTCGAAGGCATTGTTCTTTCAAAGCCGCAATTCATGCCTGTGGCTGATAAGCCGATGGTCTTGGTTGATGTTTCGAATCCAACCTCAGCTCACACGCCACTTGTGTCTCGAGTTCTGTTGACCGAGCTCAGGAACAACCGCGTGACTGAGATACAGGGAGGGTTCAACCAATGGTTGCTTCCCGGCCGAACGCTGCCCATGCGTTTTCCATTAAACAAGAGTCTTGATCCCGGTGAATACCGTGTTCGCTGTGAGCTACAGGTTGCCGGTGAAGTGGTCAGCTCAGAGCAGGTGGTCGACATTCCCTCCGGAAGCGAACCGCAGGCGGCGCTACCAAACTCGACCTATTGACACGCCTCCGAATTGGCAAGGGCTCTCAAATCGCGAAGCGATGACAGTCGTTAGCCACGGACGTCAGTCCGTGGTACGCGTTCGCTCCTCATTTGGAGTCGCATCGCGACGGCACTGGGGACTAACCGACAACCTCCCTCTCAAAAATGTATCGCAGGTTGTACGACATCTGATGTTTTTCCAACATCTCCAGATACTCATCGCAAAACGATCGTTTCGAATGGTGAGCTTTCTGATTCGCAAGATATCGGACGACATCTTGTTTTTTTGATTGGCTAACAGAGAAGGCACTGTAGCCGCTCTGCCACTGGAATCTTGACCTGGTTTTCCATTCTGCGCTGATCCACCTAGATGAGTTTGCTTTCAAGAACTGAGTTATCGTTGAGATCGCAAAAGAGGGATGAGACCTAACGAGAAGATGGATGTGATCCTCGACTCCTCCTGAAGCTAGAAGTGTTGCGTTGTGTTCTTTGATCGTTCCTCCCATTTAACCGAAAAGTTCATCTCGCCAGGAATCAGAAAGAACTGCCTTTCAGTATTTCGTCGAGAAGACGCCTTTCGGTATTTCGCCGAGAAGACAACGTGTATTAGGACGCCGTGAGAAGAAATGCCGAACCTCCTGTCGTCGCTTCGCGGCTTGCCGCCGAAGCTTCCCCCCTCCCTATGACTTGCCAGCCGCGGAACATGCAGTGCTTCAATTGACAAACGCATTGGATCAAGAGCATGACCACTTCGCTGGTATGGTTTCGCAACGACTTACGACTCGATGATAATCCAGCGTTGCAAGCTGCGATCGAAGGAGGCGATACGGTCGTGTGCGTCTACGTGCTCTCGCCCCGGACGTTTGGCGAAACATCGTTTGGGTTCCCACGAATTGGTAAGTTTCGACTGAGATTCTTAAAAGAGTCTTTGGAGAACCTGGATGCCAACCTTCGAAGAGTGGGTTCAAGACTACGGGTTGTGCGTGGCTTGGTGGAAGAAATGATCCCCAAGATTGCATCGAGCGTTGGTGCTGAGGTCGTTCATTGTCAGAGCGAGTACGGGAGCGAGGAACGTTCAGCTGTCAAGCGGCTTCGAAAGCGTTTGAATGAAGACGGTCGAAAACTCCGCGTGGACTCACCTTCGACGATGATAGCGCCCGATGACTTGCCATTTGAGATCGCTGAACTCCCACAGACATTCTCAAAGTTCCGAGGCAAGGTCGAAAAGCGTAGCGATGTTCGTCAGCCGATTGATGCGCCGAGGTCCATCAAAGATTTTCCGAGACCAATCGATGGTGAACTTGCCATCGAGCAGTGCAAAGAGCTCGACTACGCCACAATTGAAGAAGATTCGCGTGCCGTCATGCGTTTCATTGGTGGAGAAGATGCCGCGCGAGAACGCATTAACGAGTACCTTTGGGAAGGCGATCATCTTCGCCAATACAAGCAGACTCGAAATGGAATGATGGGTGCGGATTACTCTTCGAAATTCTCGGCATGGCTCGCATTGGGATGCATCTCGCCGCGTCGTGTTCATGCCGAGGTACGACGCTATGAAAATGAACGGGTCAAGAATGACGACACGTACTGGATGATCTTTGAATTGCTTTGGCGAGATTTCTTTGCATTCACCGTTGCTCGATTTGGCCGCACTGTTTTTCAGATTGGTGGCTTGCGAGGCGAGCGATATCCGTGGAAACGTGACACCGAGCAGTTCGAAGCCTGGCGAGAGGGACGAACGGGATATCCTCTCATCGATGCCAACATGCGAGAACTCGCCGCCACAGGATTCATGAGCAATCGCGGACGACAGAATGTTGCCAGTTTTCTAACCAAGAACCTTGGCATTGATTGGCGAATGGGTGCCGAGTGGTTTGAGTCATTGCTTTTGGATTACGACGCATGCAGCAACTACGGAAACTGGAATTACACGGCGGGAGTTGGAAACGATGCTCGCGGTTTCCGTTGGTTCAATACCATCAAGCAATCGAATGACTACGATCCTGATGGAGACTATGTGAAGCACTGGTGCACGGAGTTAAGCGAAGTACCAACACGATACGTTCACACGCCATGGAAGCTTCATCTTTCTGAACAGAAACGGTCTCAATGCATCATTGGTTTGGATTACCCCGAGCCGATCGTCGATCTGTTCAAGTCGGCTGATCACCATGAGGCGATATACCGCGAGGCAGTGGGTGACTTTGAACCGGTTGGTAGTGGACGTCGAGATCAAGGCCGACGTGGCGGGAAGAATCGGCGAAGAGGCTGAGCAGCTACTGACGCTGTGAGGAGTGAGCCGTGGACCGGATGCGGCGCAGCCGCCGAGGTACCGGGCCGTTTCGTCGCGCGAAGATCAAGAGTGGAGATCAGGATCTGGATTAGCTGACTGATAGAGAGAATGGTGTTTGTCCGCCTCCTTTGTTCGCAAGCTCACATTCGGGTCACGGCTCATTTGAACTGAAGTCGTCTACGGCCTGTCGATTTAATAAGCCGCAACGCCAACGCGTCCTGTTCCACACCGTAACCGGGTGCTAGCGCACCGCGGCTGATCATTGATTTCACG
>JBCCKZ010000030.1:0-17887 GCA_039027135.1 Planctomycetota bacterium | reverse complement strand
TCGAGATTGAGTTCTTTGGCGAGCGCGTAAATGCGTGCGGGCACTGGGGAAAAATCCTAATCGCTTGTTTGCTGAATCCGCCGAGCCCTCGAAAAATGCCTAATCGGCACGCCGGATTCGATTGTTTTTTAAAGTCACATAAACGAAGTCCTCCATCGGCACGGGCTCTTCGAGTCACACTTCGGCGGCTCAGCCCGTGTCGGGGATGATAGTTGGGGACCGGACTTTGCAGACCGGTTTTGCAATCAACTACCCCGATGATAGCGAAAAACAGAATTCTTTCAGAGGTGTCGCTCTGCCAAATTCTGAAGAGTTTCCTGTTAACTCGGATCGCTCGAAGGGACTGGCTCGGACGGCTTGTCCGAATCGAGCTCTGCCGAGGCGGTTTCATCCTCAGCGGCTTCCTCGCCAGAATCCTGAAATTCCTCGGCCGGCGTGGCATCAGATTCCCCTGCATCGGCTTCTGATTCGGCGGCCGGCGGAGCTGTTTCGCCGCCTCCAGTCCCGCCTGAAGAATCGCCGGCTTCCATCGCATCGCCAGCGGCTTTCTGCTCGCGTTGCTGCCTTCGCTGCTCCGCGAGAGCCTCCTCGGCCTCTTCAGCGAGTTGTTCGGCGGTGTCAACGATTCGATCGACTTCTTCCTCCGAGAGCCCGCTCATTTCCATGAACTGGTCAGGCTCGATGACAGAGAGATCGTCGTAGGAAAGGTATCCTTGTTCGACGAGCATTTGAGCAACGTCTTCGGTGATGCCCGGGATCTGGCTGAAGCCCACGACGGCTACCTCGATTTTCTCCTCGAGCTCGACGCCGGTCATGATTTCGATGTCCCACCCGCATAACTTGCTTGCGAGGCGAACATTCTGGCCTCGGCGACCAATTGCAAGTGAAAGTTGTTCTTCTTGAACAAGCACGATCGCTCGACCGATCATGTCACAGAGTAATACCTGCTCAACTTCAGCTGGTTGCAGTGCGTTTGGAATAAGAACCTGAGGGTCTTCACTGTAGTTGACCACGTCGATGTGCTCGCCAGCGAGTTCTTCTCTCACCGCCTTGATTCGCGTTCCGCGATAGCCGACGCAGACGGCGATCGGGTCGACATTCTGGTCAACTGTGCTGACGGCTACCTTGCTTCGGTACCCAGGCTCACGACTTATGGATTCAATGCCAATGATCTCTTCACCGATTTCTGGGACATTCTGCTCGAAGAGACGTTGGACGAACTGTCGCCGCGTTCGGCTGAGGACAACACGGACTCGGTTGCCGGTTGAACGCACTTCATAAACGACCGCGCGAACTCGTTCGCTGGCGTGAAGCTGCTCGCCCGGAATCTGTTCACTGCGAGGCAAGATCGCTTCAACATTACCCAGATTGACAGTCGCAACTCCCCCATCAGCGCGGCCAATGATTCCGGTAACGACTTCGCCAATCTGATCGCGATACTCTTCCATCAAAGAATCACGCTCAGCCTCTTTCACCTTTTGGATGATGACCTGCTTCGCTGTCTGCGCTCCGATGCGTCCGATTTGATCCTCCCCAAGTGCTTCACCGTTGAGCGATGCGCTAGCCCTCCCCGTTTCTCGGTCGAGGGTGACTTGGATATCGGCTTCCTCTCCGTACTGGCGTTTGGCAGCCGTTTGCAGGGCTGATTCGATGGCTGCAAAGACGAGATCCTTGTCGATATTCTTGTCGCGGTGGAGCGAATCGACGTATCGAAGAATGTCCTGAGGATTCATCTGAAATACCGTGCGGGTAAATTCGATGCCAAATAATGGAGTCGAATTCGTGGTGAATAGGAAAACAGATCAGCCTAACAAAATTGCCCGAACCGAAGACGGCCCGGGCAATGCGTTGCTCGTTAGATCTGAAAAGTACCCTATCGTCTTAACCGGATAGTGTCAACGCTTTCTGAGGGCACGAACACGACTTGCGCCCGTGCTTCGATCGTTTCGCCACCAGTAAACCACACTTTCACGCGAAGCGATCCCAGCAGTGGACGGTTCCTGCCCGAATGCCACCTCACTTGGCGAGCCATCGTCGCCGCGTTCGGCTCCGGTCGACCGGTATTCGGCTCCGGTCGACCGCTATATCGCCAGACTATCGGCGTCCAGCGAGCATCGGACCAGTGCTCCGGTTTGCTCGAGCGTTCGTAGAGTGTGGGCCTCGGCGATGCAATGACATTGATGGTACTTGAGACTGGCAGCGGTATTCGAATGGTCGTTAGATGCTGTTGGTCCGGCGATACTTTTAGCTTCCATCGTCGAGGTTCTACGAAGGCCGATGTGAAGCCGCTGTTGCTCGAGGCCAACACACGCCGCTCAAGCTCAACTTCAATCGTTGCGGGGCCGACTGGTATGGATTGAAGCTTGTCGTCGAAGACAGATAACTCTGCTATCCATCCATCTGCGTCGGGCGATCGATTCGTGAATGACTCTGTCGCCGAGAACACAAGGTGTCGTTTGTTTGTCGCAGCCGACTGAGAGGGCCAACGGATGGTTTCCAGAGTCGTGACGCAACAAGCGGTTGAAATGCCGTCGAGCTGCAGTGTCCGGTTTGGAAAGACCGCGGCATCTTGGTCAGCTAAGCTTCGTTCGGCGGCAGTAACAACCAAGACGCCGGCAAGCATCGCGCAAGCGAGGCATCTTAGGGCATGATTTATTAACAAAGCGTCTGTCGCAGTTTCGAGAGGTTTTCAGCGGTTCACGAATGCTCAGCGGTTGCAAGGTCGGTGCCAACAACGATCAGAAGTCTTAGGCCCCATCGCGGTCGTATCACTTGAATGCTAGGCAGGCCGCCCTCAAGAGCCATCGAAAGAGCCACCAGCGTGTCGGTTTAGAGGCCTAGTCGTGGGGCGAAATCGCCACGGATGATGCGTCAAAACCACGTGAATCCGGTTGCAAAAAATCAACAAAAACGCCCCCTCGCCTCCAACGATACGGTGTTTACGATGGAAGAGCGATTAACCCTGATCGATTCAGAAAACACGACATTGTTTCCACCACATGATTTGCGTCACCCTAGGTCGAACCCGCCACAAGCATATGATTGCCGAGTACGAACACTTGGCGTCCCAGGGCATCGACTTGGTGGAACTCAGGCTCGACTACATCGGCCGCAGCGTCAGCTTGAATCGGCTCTTAGAAACAAGGCATTGCCCTGTGCTCATCACGGCGAGGCGTCGTGAAGACGGGGGGCGTTGGAATCGGCCGGAAGATGAAAGGTTGACCCTGCTGAGAAGTGCTATCGCGGCTGGGGTCGACTTCGTTGATATCGAGGGTGACGTCGCTAGTCAGATCCCTCGCTACGGCCAAACCAAACGCGTCATCAGCTATCACGATTTTGACGAAACCCCAGAGGATCTCGAGGCCATTCACGATGCACTGGCGTCTGAAGATGCCGACATCGTGAAACTTGCCACACTGGCGACTTCGTTCGAAGACAACTGCCGAATGATGCGACTGGTTCGAGACGCCAAGATTCCCACGATCGGGATCTGCATGGGAGAGATGGGGACGTGCACGAGAATACTCGCCAGCCGTTTGGGATCTCCTTTTACCTACGCTGCATTTGGCAAAGACAAGAAGGTCGCGCCCGGGATGCTTCACTGGAAGGACATGCGCGACCTTTACCGGGTTGATTCGATCTCTCCACAGACCCGTTTGTTTGGCGTGGTAGCCGATCCCGTCGCTCATAGCTATAGCCCCATGATCCACAACGGCTCCTTTGACGAGATTGATCTCGACGCTCGATATCTTCCATTCCGCGTACCGGCACCAGAGCTGAGTACCTTTTTAAATGCTTGCCCCGAAATTGGCATTGAAGGTCTCAGTGTGACGATTCCGCACAAGGAGTCAGCTGTCTTGGCATGTGACAAAGCGGAGTCCGCGGTCACCGGCATTGGTGCCGTCAACACACTTGCTTTCAGCCAGGATGAAGTGCTGGGTTACAACACTGATTATCGCGCGGCCATGGATTGCATCGGTGAGCTCTTCGAGATCGATAAAGAGGCTGCCAAACCATTGGCCAACAAACGGACGCTCATCCTCGGTGCCGGTGGTGTGGCCAGAGCGATCGCGTGGGGACTTCGACAGCGAGGATGTGATGTGTTCATTGCTTCTCGAAATATCGACCGTGCGCAAAACCTTGCCGTCGATACTGAGTGTGAAGTCGTCCCCTGGAGTGACCGGCACGAGAAGGAGGTCGACCTGATCGTTAACGGAACGCCAGTGGGTATGCATCCCGATGTTGATCGGTCGCCGTATGAAGCCAAGGCACTTGACGAAAGCGTTGCAGTTTTCGATACCGTTTATAATCCCGAGAACACCTTGTTCATCAAAGACGCCCGTAGGGCAGGTTGTCGAATCATTACTGGTATTGACATGTTTGTTAGACAGGCAGCCTATCAATTCAAATTATTCACTGGAGTTGACGCGCCAGCAGATGAGATGCGACGGATCATCAAACAAGCCACCAATCCTGTTCAGTTACAATGACCTCGGTTGAGCCCTCTCCCATCGACCCTTCATCGATCGAGATTCGGCAAGCGACACTCATCGATGTCCCCATTATCCACGCGCTCTTGCGTCCCTACGTGATGCAGCGACTATTGCTCGGCCGCACCGAGGCCGAGTTGGTTGAATTGAGTCGACACGGTTTCGTTGCGATCGATAAGTCTCGTGACTCACCGGTGCAAACGGTTGGCTTTTGTGCCGTTGAAATCTATTCGCCAAAGCTCGCTGAGCTACAGGCGCTCGTCGTTCACCATGACTATCGCGGTCAGGGTGTCGGACGAGAGCTGGTTCAAGCCTGTGTCGATCGAGCCAAGGGGCTTGGCGTGATGGAAGTCATGGCCATCAGCAGCAACGAAGAATTCCTTCGGGGTTGCGGGTTTGACTATTCGCTTCCCGATCAAAAACGAGCCCTGTTTTGCCAGCTGCGGCCTCGCCCCAAAGAGGACCAGTGAGTTTGGGGCTGGTATTGTCCTCCACCTAGTCATTGGTGTCTCACAACGTTGCTCTCTCCGGATCCGTGCGTATTCTGCCTACCCTTCGTGCTTCAGGGGCGAGGGGAGCCAGCTCGACTTGCTTAGGCAGTAACGCTCTCGGCAATGGTCAAGTCGACGTCTAGAAGCCAACGCTTGGTCGGGAAGTACGAATGACGTCTTCGCCTTGGCAACACTGGATCTAACGCTCGCGAAACAGCTCGCTAATGCTTTGGTCATGATGAATGCGTTTAATGGCTTCCGCCAAGAGTGGTGCCACGCTTAGCTCCACCATGTTGGGCAAGCGTTTCTCTGCTGGGATAGGGATCGAATCCGTTACCACAAGCGAATCAATTGGGGCATCTCGAAGGCGTGAAATCGCGGGACCGCACAAGACCGCGTGCGTCGTCGCGACGTGAATTTCTTTGGCACCGTGTTCTCTTACCAATCGGGCCGCGCCACAAATCGAACCGGCTGTACTGATCATGTCATCAAACATCAGCGTGATCTTGCCCTCGATGGGACCACCGATGATGGTTTTTTGTTTGACTTCAGTGCTGCTGGTCCGTTGCTTGTTGATGATGGCCAGTTCACCGCCAAGCCGCTTGTTATGACCGAGGGCTCGTTTGATACTCCCTTCGTCCGGAGAGACAACGACGATGTCCTCTCCTGATATTCCAGACTTGATGAAATGCTCGTTGAGTACGGGTGCCGCATAAAGGTGATCCACGGGCACGTCGAAGAATCCCTGGATCTGAGCTGCGTGCAAGTCCATCGTGAGCACACGGTCGGCACCCGCCCGAGCGATCATGTTGGCAACCAGCTTCGCCGTGATAGGCACACGGCCTTCATCCTTGCGGTCTTGTCTGGCGTACCCGAAATAGGGAATAACAGGTGTGACTCGCGCCGCCGAAGCTCGCTTGCACGAGTCGATCATGATCAGGAGTTCCACCAGATTATCATTGCCGGGTGGACACGTTGGTTGGACTAAGAACACGTCGCGTCCTCGTACGTCTTCGTCCAACTTGCAATAGTTTTCACCGTCTGGAAACTGCCCAAGTGTGACCGCCGCAGGGTCGAGGTGCAGGTGCCGGCAAATGCGTGCGGTCAGGTCGGTATTCGCCCGGCCGCTGAAGATCTTTAGTTCACGCATAACCCATCGAACGCATTTTTTGGTCGACTAGTTCGAGCTCTTGGGGATTGTTGATGGAAAGGGCCTCGCAAGGTTGCAGCACGGGGGATGCCTCCACGGGTCGTCCCGCTTCACGCAGCAGCTTCGCCAAATCCGTCAAATAGTATTCGTTTTGAGCATTGTCGTTCGATAATCGCCCGAGTGAATCCAAAAGATCGGGAGTATGGAACAAATAGGTGCTCATGTTGACCTCCGTGATTGCAAGCTCGGCGTCCGAAGCGTCCTTTTGCTCGACAATGCCGATGAACTGGCTCTCCGAGTCGCGAACGATCCGGCCCAATCCCGTCGGATCGTCCTTGATTAGCGTCCCAAGCAATAACGCGTATTCATTCTCATGAAACAGTTTGAGCAATTTCGAAAGGCTGTCGCTTTGGATCAGTGGTGAGTCTCCCGCAACGACAATCGTTGGCCCCGAATGCCCCGAAATCTCGTCGCGGCACATCTGAACGGCATGCCCGGTGCCAAGTTGCTCGGTCTGTTCAACGAACACCAGGTCGCTGATATCGGCTAATGACTCTCTTACCAGCTCGGCCTGGTAGCCAACGACCACGATGATCCTTTCGACGCCGGAGCGGCGGAGGGCTTCGATGACGAAGTGAATCATTGGCCGATCGACGACCTCGCAGAGGACCTTGGGAAGCTCGCTCTTCATGCGAGTTCCCTTTCCGGCCGCAAGGACAACGGCCTGGGGAGCGGATTGATTCATGGTGTGGAGAACACGAGAACGCGAAATGACGCCAATGGGGCGGTATCGTGCATGGCCCCACCCCGATCGTCCACCCCAGAGAAACTGGTGCGACGATTGGCGAAAATCCTGTCATCAAGCCGAGCCGCAGGGGGCAACGCGACGCCATGGGTTCCATTTTCTAAGCACGGTTCGCTTCCTGAATCGTCACCTTGTGCTTTCAGCCGGTGCGGCTGGTTCGATGAAAGCCCTAGCCTTGTTGCTGAGCGACTTGGTATTTAGCGGGAAACAGGATTCCAGGCCCGATAACGAACTCAATGACTATGCTCGCTTCCGCACGTCAGCCGTTTGTCGATTGGGTTGCCTATGCAGTCGTGCGGGCTCTAGTCGCGGTGATCCAGGTTGTGCCGTTGGACATGGGCCAGTCGATGTGCAATTCGATCGCGGCCATCGCCGACGGCGTGCTCAGAATTCGGCGGAAGATTACTGAGGAGAACATACACCGTGTGTTTCCTGACGCCACACACGACCAGAAGCGACACCTTCGCCGACAAATGTGGCAGCACCTGCTGCTGATGGTATGCGAAATCGCTTGGGCGCAGCGGCGGTTGCATTTAACGAACTGGTCCAAGTACGTCCGTTTCCGGGATAACCGTCAGATGCTCCGAATGCTCATGGAGAAGCGGCCCGTCGTCATGGTGACGGGGCACTACGGAAACTTCGAGCTAGCCGGCTATGTTTCGGGTCTAATGGGATTTCGAACCCTGGCTATCGCCCGGCGATTGGACAATGTGTTTTTGCACCGTTGGGTCGAATCATTCCGTAGCGCACGTGGTCAGGAAATGGTCGACAAGGAAGGGTGTGCTCCTGTTGTCGATGCTCATTTAGCCGCCAACGGAACGCTTTCGTTGCTCGCCGACCAGCACGCCGGCGATCGCGGTTGTTGGGTGGATTTTCTTGGCTCCCCGGCATCAAGCCACAAGGCACTTGCTGTATTCAGTCTTGCTGCGGATGCACCGATGGTCGTTTCAGCGACCACCCGCATCCGTGGAGCTCCCATGTGCGTGGAAATGGGCATCTATGGCGTGGCCGACCCAAGGGAGGCCGATTCCCCTTCTGATGTGTCTTCTCTGACCCGTTGGTACAACGAAAAACTCGGCGAGGCGATCGCTACGGCACCCGAGCAATACTGGTGGTTGCATCGGAGATGGCGAGACCCGCCGGCGAGGGTTCAAAAACGGCTCGCTCGCATGGCGGCCTAGTCGCGCCGGGGGCCGGGAGAACAGAACACGCGGTCAATTCGGGAGGCGGGGCCGAACAATAGATGGTGCAGGGGTCGATTTTTGCCTGGCCCAAGATTCGCAAGCTCAAGCACCGGTCACGGCTCACTCCAATTGGAGTAAGACGCACCTAGGTTTGAGCTATTTTCTCTACCCGTCGCCCTTGTAGATCTCGGGGTTGAGCGACGGGTCGTTGTACATCTTCATCTGCCGATACGTCTTATGCTGCTTACTGCCAGCGACCAAGTCGTTTAGCAGCTCTTGTAGCGAATTTGAAAGGTCAGCGTGTTGGGCCTCGCAAAGTTCGATACGACCACGCACTTTGGCGCGATGCTGATCATCGACATCATCACGCTCGCTGTCTTCTTGATAGTGATAAAGGCGAAGCGACATGATCGAGAGCCGGTCGACAGCGGAGCCCGCGGTCTCGGTGTTGATGGGCTTGTCGTTGGCTTCAACGCCCTGCTCTTTAAGCCAACGGGTAATCTCATCATCGATCTTTTCGATCATGTCGTTGCGAGCCTGATTCAACCTATCGATGGCTCGTTTGACATCGGCGATCTCGGAGTCCGAAACGGTCGGACTCCGGGCAATGTCTTCCTGGTGCCACAAACGAAAATTGAATTCGTGGTTGCTGAACACCAGGCCCATCAAGCCTTCCGCGGGTTTCCCTATGTCCTCACGGTGCCAAAGATCGACCAAGTCGATCTGTAGGGATGTGATCTCGGAAACGCTAGGTAGTGGCTGGCACATTCGAGCCTCTGAATTGAACTCAGGTTGAGAGTCGATTTGGCAGTAGCGAAAGACGCCAAGTCTTTCGGGAAATCTACTGCTAGGCCGAAACTCTCGGTGAGCTCCGCTACCTAGATTGCTTCCCGTGCGTGAGCCTCAGTCGACTTCCTTTTCTTCGATCCAGGTCATCATGCGACGAAGGCCGCGACCGATTTGCTCGACCCCATGTTGGCGTTCGCGACGGCGAGTCGTCTTGAAGAATGGGGCACCAGCACGGTTTTCAGAAATCCACTTGCGGGCAAACTCGCCGCTTTGGATTTCATCGAGAACTCGTTTCATCTCGGCTCGGGTTTCATCGGTAATGATTCTCGGACCACTGGAGTAGTCGCCGTACTCAGCTGTGTTGGAAATGCTGTAACGCATGTAGCTCAAGCCGCCTTCGTAGAGAAGATCGACAATCAGCTTGAGTTCGTGCATGCACTCAAAGTACGCCATTTCGGGCTGGTAACCCGCGTTGACGAGGGTGTCAAAGCCCGCCTTGACGAGTTCGCTCATTCCTCCACAGAGAACGACTTGCTCGCCGAAGAGATCGGTTTCCGTCTCTTCAGCGATCGTCGTTTCGATCACGCCTCCACGCGTGCCGCCAATCCCCTTGGCGTAAGCAAGGCCGATCTGCTTGGTGGCCTCGGAGGCTCCTTCACCCAGTGCGATCAGGCAGGGAACACCACCACCCTTTTCGTACTCGCTGCGAACCAAGTGGCCGGGGCCCTTGGGAGCCACCAATAGAGTATCGATGCCCGTGGGAGGCACGATCTGGCCAAAGTGAATGTTGAAACCGTGCGAGCACATCAAGACGTTACCTTCTGAGAGGTTGGGCTTGATGTGGTTGGTGTAGATATCGGCCTGGACCTCATCGGGAAGCAAAACGTTGATGACGTCTGCTGCCTTGGTGGCTTCGTCGATGGACATTGGCTTGAAGCCGTGGGAGACCGCCAGGTCGTAGTTTGGTGAGCCAGGACGCTGGCCGATCACGACGTTGCAGCCCGAGTCGCGGAGGTTTTGGGCTTGGGCGTGTCCTTGTGAACCGTAGCCCAAAATGGCAACGGTCTTGCCTTTGAGGTGCGAAAGGTCGGCGTCGTTTTCGTAATAAATCGTTGCAGGCATGGAGATGGAATCTGAAAAATAGGAGATGAATTAGGAGGCGATTCGAGCGTTGGCCGGCGCGACTCGGTCGGTGCTGTCACTTCGGACCATGGCGATTCGCCCGGTTCGAACCAGTTCGGTGATGCCGTAAGGACGCATTCGATCGATGAAAGCCTGGACTTTGTTTTCACGGCCACTGATTTCGACCATCACTTCCTCGGGACCGACATCCACGATCTTGCCGCGGAAAATATCGACCAATTCACGAATTTCGCTCCGAGTCTGGCCGGCCGGAGCCTTGATCTTGACGAGCAGCAAGTCCCGTTCGACGTAGTCTCGGCTTGAGACGTCTTGAACTTCGACGACGGTGACAATCTTTTCCAACTGTTTTCCGACTTGTTCCAAGACCGCGTCATCGCCGACGACGACGAACGTCATCCTTGAAAGGTGGGGGTCTTCGGTTTCGCCAACGGCGAGAGAATCGATATTGAAGCCACGAGAGGCCAACATCCCCGATATCTGTGCAAGCACACCGGAAACGTTTTGGACCAGTGCCGAAAGCACGTGGCGTTGATTCGTTCGAGTCATCAATCAGAGTGGAGTGGAATGGTTGAATCACCCGTTCAAGCCCGCTCGGGTGCATTACAAATCGCCTATTTGAACATTGGGCCAAACAATTGGTCGCCCCGAGAGGGGCTAACATCCGGTGGGCGACGCGGGCCGAGCATGATAATTTTGGGGTGTCCATTCAACAAGGGTTCCCATCACTCTGACACGATGAACTTCCGTATCGAGCTTCCGTCGTATCGAGGCCCCATCGACCTCCTCCTGTACCTCGTACGCAAGAACGAGGTCACGATTGAGGAAATGCCGCTGGCAAAGATCGTAGGCCAGTACTTGGAGTATCTCGAGCTGCTCCAGGATCTCGATCTTGGCGAGGTGGGCGATTTCTTGGATTTGGCGTCGACCCTCGTCGAAATGAAGAGCCGTTCGGTGCTCCCTCAGCCTGAGGCCGATCCTGACGAGAGCACCGAATCGATTGAATCGGAGGACGACACGCCGATTGTCCAGCGACTGCTCGAGTACAAAGAAATCCGAGATGCAGCAGCGATCCTGGACGAAATGTCCGTCCGCTGGCAATCTCGGTACCGACGGCTGGCCGACGACTTACCGCCTCGCCGTATGGATTTGGGCGACCAACCGATCGCCGATTTGGAGATCTGGGACTTGGTTAGCGCTTTCGGACGCATCGCTCGGGAATCAGCTGGCCCGCCTCAGACCGAAGTGGTCTACGACGACACCCCGATCCACGTTTACATGCAGCGGATCCACCATCGGCTCTCGGAGAGTCCCAAGGTGCCGTTGATGGATTTGATCGATGGCGGCATACACAAGTCCGCTTTGATCGGTTGGTTTCTGGCGACGCTTGAGCTCACCAGGCACCACGGTGCGGCCGTCGAGGAATCGGATCGTGGGGATATTTTTGTCGTTCGGACTGCGAACTATTCGGAATCTCTGGATGTCAACGAAGTTGACAATTACGGAAATGAAGAAACCAGGGCCGCCGGTTTACCTGGGGGACGCTGATTGAAATGATTGGCTGCGGCACGGAAAACTGACCCTTCACCGGCTTCTGAGGCCCAGTGCATGTTCGGGGATGTCACTTTTCTTCTCGTTCAAATCCCCGGTTATGCTCTGCCAGATCCCAAACCAACATTCTCTATTCAACTAACAACATTTCGAAATCGTTTACTTCTTTGATCGAGAACATCCCTATCCAACGCTGTGTCCATGATGGGCTAACGATTGAGGGCTACAGCCGTGGCGCCGTCCAAACTGCGTGGCGAGTCAATGAACTAAAAGTGTTATTTGATTGCGGAGTGCAACCATGGGATTTCATGGGGACCGATACGCTCTTCATTACCCATGCGCATTTGGATCACATTGCGGCGCTTCCGCAATACGTTTCTCGGCGTCGCATGATGAAGATGGAACCTCCCGTGATCTATCTTCCCGATAGCGCGGTTGATGCGGCTTGGGACATTCTGCAGATGTATCGGCGACTTGATCGTGGTGCGATGCCCTGCGAGTTGGTCGGGCTGTTGCCCGGAGATGAGCACGAACTATCTCGCGAACATGTGGTGACCGCATTGCCGACCCGGCACACCATCGAGTCCGTTGGCTTTGTGGTCCATCAGAGGCGGCATAAGCTCAAGCCGGAGTTTCGCGAGCTTGCGGGGCATGAAATTCGAGATCTAAAGCTGGCGGGCACTGAAGTGACATCCGAGACAAGGGTGCCTCTATTTGCCTACACCGGTGATACGTCCCCGCGAGGTCTCGACGAAAACGATGTCTTTTATAAAGCCAAAATCCTGATTGCCGAGATGACATTTGTTGCACCGGAGCATCGTCGAGAGAAGATTCATAAACATGGGCACATGCACATCGACGATTGGACAAGTCGCCGTGAACGATTCGAGAACGAGCTAATCATTGCGGGGCATCTGAGCACCCGATACACCGACGACCAAATCCGTCGCGTCGTTGCACGGCGAATACCAGACCGCTTCGATGACCGACTCAAGCTCTGGTTGTGAGCGACGTGGGCACCTGCATCGCCGCATCGCCGCGAAGCGGTTACGTCCACGTCCCTTTTTGTCGTCATCGATGCGGCTATTGCAACTTTTCGGTCTTGCAGGGGCGCGACGACTTGGCGGAAACCTTCGTCGACGTGATCCTTCAGGAACTGGGACATTGGAATGCACCTGAGCTAGACACCGTGTTTTTCGGCGGTGGTACTCCGACGCATCTAAGTGATTCGGAGCTGAGCCGCTTACTTTCCGGGTTTTGTGAGCGAGCATCACTCTCTGCCGATGCCGAGGTCTCGGTTGAAGCGAATCCAGAAGACATTACGAGCGATCGTTTGAAGCTATTGTTGGATCACGGCGTCAATCGGATCTCAATGGGCGTTCAGTCTTTTGATGAGGATAAGCTCGCTCGACTGGAGCGAGGTCATGACCGCGATAGGGCGATCAAGGCGATTGAGCTGGCGTCGCAAATCATTGGTAACGTTTCAATCGATCTGATATTTGCAGCTCCCGGCGAAACGCTTTCGATCTGGAAATCAGATTTAGCGACCGCCTTTTCTTTGCCCATCAACCACCTTTCAACCTATGCCCTGACATTTGAGCAGGGGACGTCTTTTTGGACTCGGCGTGTTCGAGGCGAAATCATGTCGGCTGAAGAAGACTTAGAGCTGTCAATGTATGAATGGGTGCTTGATTGTGCACCTGAGTCTGGATTTGAACACTACGAGGTTTCATCATTTGCCAAATCGGGGTTTCGATGCCGGCATAACCTAGCATACTGGCATGGCGCTGGTTGGTTCGCCGCAGGTCCTTCGGCGGCCGGATTCGTTGACGGAGTTCGCACTGTGAATCATCGATCGCCAACGACTTATCTGGAGCGAATGAAAGCCGGAATCTCACCAATTGTCGAACGTGATTCAATTGACCGAGAGACTCACGCGAGAGAGCGTTTGGCCTTTGGCCTTAGAATGATCGATGGTGTTGATCTAGAAGGTCTTTCGGGAGAATGCGGAATCCGCTTGGGCGAGCTTTGTGGTTCAGCGATTTCTCAATGCGAAGGACAAGGTTGGCTACTCCGCGATGGAGATAGGCTGCGAATGAGTCGGCAAGGAATCCTATTCGCGGACTCCATTGCCTCGTTAGTTTTGAGTGATTGAGCTTGTCTTAAGCTTTCTTCGTGATGAATGGCTTTCGACGTCGTGGGTAGAGCTCGCGACACATGTCGCAAGTCGTGCCATCGCACCCACGAGCGGTACAGTGCTCACGTCCGTAAAAAATGATTTGGAGATGAAGCTTGTTCCAGGCATCGATTGGAAACAGCTTCTTTAAATCCTTCTCGGTCGTTTGAACGTTCTTTCCATTCGTGAGGCCCCATCGCTGGGCCAATCGATGTATATGAGTGTCCACGGGAAAAGCGGGCTGCCCAAAAGCTTGGCTTACCACGACGGACGCCGTTTTGTGACCGACGCCGGGAAGGGTTTCCAGTGTTTCTATTTCTTCGGGAACCTCACTGTTGTGTTCCTTGACAAGAATCTCAGCCAGCTTTGCACAGTTCTTGGCCTTCTGATTGCTCAGGCCCAATGGTTTGATGATCGCGAGGATCGCCTCAGGGCCCATCTGCATCATCTCTTTCGGTGTTCCACCCAATCGAAACAGTTCAGGCGTCACTTCATTGACCTTCTTGTCCGTGCACTGGGCCGACAACAAAACAGCAATCAGCAACGTGAAGGAATCCGAGTGGTCCAGCGGAACAGGTGTCTCAGGATAGATTTCATTGAGCCGCGAAAGAACAACGGCGGCACGCTCGGCTTTGAGCATCGCGAATTGAGGAGATGAGGTATGAGCTTGAAAGCGTCAAGTCGCCGTTTTCGTTGGCAACCATTCGATGAAACGATCGGTCAGGTGTGCGAGACGTTGACGATGTTCCAAGGTATCTGGCGCAAAAAAACGTACGGCATCTCGAGGTAGTTGAATCAGGTCCACCGTCGTGGGTGCACGCCACTCTCTCTCGACAGTCCAATCATGGGTATCGCCCTTGGGGTGAAAGCGAAAACGATCATGATCGGGCAAACGGTCTCTTTCATCTCGATCTCCGTATATCACCGGTTGGGCTCCCATGGCATCCGCAATCTCGCGGGAAACAGACACTCCATAGGGTTCATAGTCCCAACGCCCCAGGTGGGAGCGGAACTTTCGCATCGAGAGAATCTCAGCGGGCGAGCGTTCAGTGAAGCAGACTACGGGTCTCGAATGTTCGCTGGTCAATGCCGAGGCGCGTAATCGACCGCTACGAACAATGGACCTCAGCGAATCGATCGGCTTGGTTTTCAAAGGTGATCCGACGAGAAGTTGCCGTAACCGGCTCTTGGAGTCCAATGCATCCAGTTTTGAAGCTGTTCCTCGAGTGCAATGGGTAAGCCAGTGGTCTTCAAGCATCCACGCCGGAACCTTCTCGACATCAACCTCAATTGTCTTATCGGGCGGACGGTCGTAGCTACGGAACCAACCAACGGCACCCGCTGCGATCAATTCAGCACCCGCACATGACTTTGTGGGATGAACGGCCACATGAACTAGGCCCGCTTGATCGGAACGCAACCTGTTACGAAGGGCTTCTGCGACGCGGCCGCCTTTGCGGACATACGGACAAATGATGGTATCGCTTGCGCTAATGATGGCGTGATCTCGATCTTGAATCTCGGGATACTCTGCCGGAGATAGAAACAGATCGGACTGACTACCGTTGCCCCCGAAATCAATCGTGAGGATCGGGACGTTGAAAACCTCCGATGAGACTCGGGCAAGCGGATTGGCGGCCGAGCGATCAGCACTGAGGAAGACGCTGTTCTGGCTCCGTAGCCGAAGGCTGGCAGAACGAGAGTGGTCGGCTATCCGAGTTTGCAGATCGTTATCCTGCCCGATCCGACTGGCGCACCAGCCTACGGTTTGATAGCCGCTCTGCACGGCACTCCCGTATTTTGATCGGATTGCTAAATCGATTTTTTCGACGCATTCCGGCTTTTGGGCACAGCTCTTCATTGCTCCTATTGTAGAGAGTGCTGTAGTGGCGGGCATCGCCACCAGCCAAGCAATGAGGGCTTAGGGGGTGATCGAGGGAGCTTGCACCGGAACTACGGCGTTGTGATCCGACCGTCTCGTCGGTCTTAAGGCTCTCCCAGTCGTGTAGGCTCCCAACAGAGAGTGGTTTTGTCACTAGCCCAATCGGCTAAATTACCGACGACCTCATCGCGTTATTGCCGGATTTTGGACCTCATTTGAACACAGACTCCACCGAATCGAGCAAGCCAAGCGTTGCACCAACCCTTCAGCTGACGCGAAAGGGAATGATTTTGGCCTTTGCCGCTGTGATTGGCTTAGGTTTGGCTGTCTACGCTACATTTCCAGATTCGGTGGGTGGGCCGCCGCTACCGGTTGCAGTTGAGCTCACCAAAGCACCGGTTGACTCGCCTGGCATCGAACCCACAGGCAATGCGGGACAGTTCGTGACGGATGTGATTGCGGTCACCAATCCAAACGAATTTGATATCGGACGTCTCACCGTCGACATCAATGGTCAGTACCTGTACCTGCAAAGCGGCCCCTTGGCCGCCGGCGAAACGCTTATCGCGCCATTGAGGATGTTCACTGACAAAAGGAGTAGCCAGCGTTATCGACCGGATAAGTATCCACCCGAAGACGTGGTGGTTACGGGGCAGCTGCCCAGCGGTGCACGAGGCGTGACCAAGTTTGACTTGTTAGCAACGCAAAACGACTTGGACTAAGGCCTTGGTTGTCTAGAACGATTTACCTCGATGATTGTCTGTATTGCGTGCATCGAATTCACGCGGATCGTGTCCGCAAAACCTAGCTTTGCGGCTTAAACACCGTCGGTGGGTTTTGGGCAAATCACTACGGGCACGTTCGCTACGGTTATGACGGCGCCAACGGTTGTTATATCGGCTGAGAAAAGCGGGAGGGTTTTCTGATTAGGCGGAGTTGAGGATCGAAGGGTTTGATGCCGAAGTCACCGGTGTGGGTGGTTAATGATCCAGGATGGATGCGATGGACTACCTGCGGCCTCTCCCGAAATGGCTGGTTGCGATGGAAGCATCCCGTCTGGCACCCCTCCTTGATTGACCTTTGTGAATTTATCCCTTCAATCCATTCCCGCAACCGCACGCGGGATCGAGGCTGAGTACTGCCTTTGGTGCGACGCCGATTCGCTCAGTCTTGAAGACGGTCTTTGGCGATTTGAATTGCGAAATCAGCATGCCGGCGAGACGTTCGAAGCTGAGGATCGAGATAGTGGCGACTTGAATCGGCTGCATTTGCTGGCTGCTGTGCGAGGTCTTGAAGCCATCGAAGGACCTGCCGATGTTGTCTTGATGTCGCAAAGCCGATACCTCGTGCGTTCACTTTCGGATTCTCTTCCACGCTGGCGAGCCGGTAACTATTCGTGGGAGCACTTCGGACGTCGTGTCGCTGTTCAACATGCCGATCTTTGGCGACGGATCGATCACGCACTTGGCATTCATCAAGTGGAGGCGTGCCTCTTATCGAGGCGGCGAATTAGTCAGGGTGCCCACGCCTTGAACTGTTCATCTGCATCAGACGAAGTCAGTGCGTTTGTGCCGTCAACCGTTAAAGGTATTGATCCGGCTCAGGTCGCCGCCGCCGACCTTGGCGAAGACCATCCTTTGATTCGGATCGATCGAAGGCACGCCACCGGCGTTTCACGTCCTCGCATCAGTGTGCCTCGCCGCCCTCCTTCGCACGCAAACTCAAACTCAATCAATCGTCGACCTTTAGCGGTTGGCTAAACAAGCCCCGGATTGATCTCTGCATCATGCATACAGAACTTTCGCTCTCGACAATAAAGTCCTTGGTTGACGGCACCCACGAGGATCCAGCCGCGGTCCTGGGACCACAACCGACCCAATATCAGGGCCGATCAACAACGGTTGTTCGGTCATTTCTGCCTGACGCAAAGCACGCGTGGATTACCGAAAAAGCTGATGGGGTTAGGCGTCCGATGCGTCGGCTGCACCCGGCTGGTATCTTCGAGGCTTTGTGCTCGGGCGAAAAAACCGCAAAAATCGACCTCTCCAACGATCGCACCTCCACCCGTGACGAACTGAACTACCGCATCGAGATGACTAACGAACTAGACGAAACGACCGAGACGATCGACCCTTATGCTGTTCCAAGCATCCTCTCTGACTTTGACCGGTATCTCATCGGCGAGGGCAAGCATCACGATCTGTACAACCGATTGGGCGCGCAACTTCG
>JBCCKZ010000029.1:0-17991 GCA_039027135.1 Planctomycetota bacterium | reverse complement strand
GTCCCCAGACCGTCACCCGGATGCGGCCATCAACTCAAGTTGAATACGTCGAAGAAGAGGTGACGTCCTACAAATTGGTTCCTCGACAACGTGTTGAAGAGCGCGAGATCCGAGAGGTCGTGCCCGTCACTGAGACGTCGATGAGAGAGGATCGCTACACGGTTTGGAAGCAAGTCAGCGAAACCAGTGTGCGAGAGGAAACCTATCAGACAACGGAGTACATTCAGGAGACTTCGGAGAGAGAGGAGCAGTACACCACCTTCCGTCCTGTGACCGAAACAAGCTATTACACTCAGCGTACTGCCGTCCAAAGGCCAATCACGGAAACCCAGTACTACACCAGACGTTATGCCGTGCAGCGTCCCGTAGCTGAAACGGTGATGCAGAATCAGACCTACACTTCGCTGCGGCCGGTCACGTCCGTACAGAATCGTGTCGTGGATGCGGGTGGCTATGTTCCCCAAACCACGGTGACCCCGGGGCAGACCCAGCTCGGTTTGAGCTATGTGCCAAACGCGTATGCGACCCCAGGACCGCTTGGGATTTTCGCAAGGGTGCGGGGTGGCTATGCAGTCGCGCCGATGGTTACACCGCCGACGGTGCAAACGCAGTTTGCCTACCGCCCTAACTACATCAACCAGCAAGTGACTCAAACGAACTATGTTCCACAGACTCAACAGGTTCAGGTTCCCGTTACTGTGAATCGCATGCAGACCGAGTATGTTGACCAGCAGGTTCCCGTGCAGACGACTCGTGTGCAGACCGAATATGTAGACCAGCAAGTTCCCGTGCAAACAACTCGCATGGTTCCCGTCACTCAAGTTCGCAAAGTGCCGTTCGTCGTCAACAAGCCGGTTACGCGAACCTCCGTGCGTCGAGTACCCGTCACTGAGCAGAAGTGGGTCTCTGAAGAGCGAGTTCGAAAAGTACCAGTGCAAACAACGCGAACGGAAGTCCGAGTGCGGAAAGAACCAGTGACGATCACCTACTACGAAAGAGAACCGGTCGTTCAAACCGTTCGCAGGCCCGTGGTACGGCAAGTCATGGTACCTGTGGAAGAAACCGTGATGGTGCCAACGACGGTCACCTCCCGGCAGCCCATTTCATACTTTGATCCTTATTCGTCAGCGATCTCTCTTGGCTACTCGTCGAGCTATGCCCCGCTCTCGAGCGGCACCGTTATCAGCGAGAGACCCATTGTTGGCTCGTCAACATCGAGCAGCTCGTCTACCTCAAGTTATGGATCTTCGAAGCCTGACAGTGACGCTGAAGCCGTGCAGCCCGAGGATGACACGGATGAGCTGCCATCGCGGTCGAGCCGCATGGAGTCGCTATTCGACGATGAAGATGCAACTGATACTGATCAAGCGACTGACAGCGAAGACGCTGCGACGATGGAAATTCCTCGGTTACCTGCTGCTGCAGACGGAGATGAAGGCGGTGACGTCGAACTCAATTCGCCTCTATCCTTCCAACACGGCGTTAGGAACTCTCAAGTTCGTGGCTGGAACGCATCTCACCCAATTCAATACACTTCTAAGTTCGTTCGCGAACTGTAGAGTGTTTGAGCATCTTAGCCTCTCACACAAAGCTGAGAGAAACGCTGCGGGTCTTGGTCCTGGGCTAGACGGATCCACGTAACGATCTCAGGCCTCGCATGCCCATCAGTAGGACTGCCATCAAAGCGAGAATGCCGAGACCTATCCATATAAAAACAGGTCCTATGGTCTTCAAATATTGGGCGAGGTTTTCGCCGTAGATCGTCGGCCAAATCAAGACGCTGATTAGCGTTCCCGCCGCCAAATAGGGACCAAACGGTGTGTAACGATTGCGTGTGATTGCGAATTGAATGATGACGATTCCTATAGCGGCGAAGGGTGCCAAGAAAAACGATGTGATGGATGCCTGCCATCCCACAAATGCCCCAATCATGGCCATGAAAGTCACGTCGCCAAATCCCATCGCCTCCACGCCCATCGACCACCCCGCCACCAAACGAATCGCCCAAACTAAGCCGCCGCCGCCGGCCAATCCGATCAACGCGGTGAGCAAGCCGTGCCATGCGCTGCCGCCGTATGAGTAAACGGCAATGATTGCGGCCGATCCAATGAGCCACATGCCCAAGACGATCTTCCAGCCACCGTGGGCAAAGACACCATCGACGAAGAATTGTATGGCACGTTTGATACCTCGTCGCCTGACAACGATCGCGGGAAACCTGCGATCTAGCATCGCAAAATTCCAGCCCGCCCAAATCGCCAGTCCAATTCTCAGCGAAGTGACGCTTCCCAAGAAACCAGCTAACCCAGGGCCTTTGAAGAACCATGGTGCCTCGAATGTGGTTGGCAGCAAATGCGTAGGCGGCCCAAAGATCGGCATCACAGAAGGCATGTAAATCTGTGTGGTCATCGTGGCAACGATCAATGCAAGCCAAGTTCCCGGTACAGTGATAATGTCTGGGATCGTCTGTTCGTCAAAGTCAATGAAGGTAGCCGCAACCATTAAAGGAATTAGCAACGCATGACCCAAGAAAACGAGGGCAAACGAATCTCTTGCCGCCAAAAGGGCTGCCGGCACCTGAAATGCTTCGGGCATCAAACCGCCCTGTTTAACTTCGAAGACATATAACGCCATCAGTCCAATCGGCAGAAAGACCTCAATCATCATGGGGCGAATCCAATGGCCGCGACCGAACACGCTTGATTCGCGACGAAGCTGAAGCCAGCCGAGGATGGGAACTCGGTCTTTCCAACTACGAGGTGCGATGCCCTTCTCTTCTAGCTTGGGATCGCGCGGTACCCACGGCGAGATGGCCCGTGGAAAATAGCAAAACGTGTAGATCACGTGGTTAGCTAGAACTGCGGCCGCTAATCCATACAGCGCGATAAGGCAATAATGCAGTTGCTCGGCCAATTGGAACCACATGTCGTCGAATCAGCTCCCGGCTAAAAGCACAAGCAAACAACTTCCATCATCAATGACTTCGATTCCCGCAGCTCGGGCCGAATCACTCGCTTCATTATCCTCCGCACCCGGCTGCATCCAAATGACCTTCACACCGGCATCAATCGCTTCAGCAACCACCTGCCGAGTAATCTTCGGCGGTGTGACGATTGAAAGAGACTGTGGAACCTCAGGCAAGTCCTTCAAGGCTGCGTAGGCAGGATGTCCTTCAATTTGATCGCTCGCGGGATTGAGTGGGTAGGTGCGATGTCCAGTTTCGATCAGCCTTCGGAAGACAATGTTGCCATATTTTTCCCGGTTGGCAGAGGCACCGGCGACCGCAAAAACGTCACCCGCCAAGAACAATTCGATGGATTTCGTTGTATCTGCCAAGGGAAAGTCCGTCATTCAATGAAAAACCCTCCGGGATGCAGTTTTGCGATGCCGGAGGGTTTATGGATCGGGCCGACAGGACTTGAACCTGCGACCTCCACCACCCCAAGGTGGCGCGCTAGCCAGACTGCGCTACGGCCCGATGCCTGAGAGGGTAACAGGCGCCTTGTCGATTGACCAGATCGTCTCAAGGCAGAAAATGAGTCGCTACAAATCATCTTTTCAGCATCCTCTCCCCGAGTCAGCCTTGAACGACGCTCCCAGCTTCGCAACCCGCTTGAGCCAACACATTCAGGCAACCGGCTCGACAATTTGTGTCGGTCTTGATCCCCGACCGAACCGGCTTCCCCAGCCAATTGCAGACTCGGTGAAGGCAGGTCAGCCCGATTCGATAGCCGCTGCCTATGAAAAATTTTGTATCGAGATCATCGATGTCGCGGTCGGACGGGTGGCGTGTGTCAAGCCGCAAGCCGCATTCTTCGAGCAACTGGGGCCGCAAGGGATGATCGCGCTTGGCAACATCATCTCCCATGCTAGAAAGCGGGACCTGTTGGTGATCCTGGATGGTAAACGTAACGACATTGGTTCGACGGCGTCTGCTTATGCCGCGGCATATCTTGGCTCCTCGAGCGCGTGGGGAGCCGATTCATTGACGGTGAGTCCGTACCTCGGGCGGGATAGCCTTGATCCTTTTGTTGATGCCTCAATTGAATCTAACGCCGGCATTTTTGTCTTGGTTAAGACGTCAAATCCTGGTGGCGGTTATCTACAGGATCAACAAGTTCAAGGCGGTGAGACTGTCTATCAACGGGTGGCTGATCTTATTGAGGAACTTAATGGCCCGCATGTGGATTCGTTCGGCTATGGCCCCGTCGGCGCTGTTGTGGGGGCCACCTATCCTGAACACATTGCGGAGTTGCGAGCCCGCATGCCGTCGAGTTATCTCCTCATACCCGGGTTCGGTGCCCAAGGTGGCGATGCCAGAGCACTTAGTTACGCATCCGATAGTAAAGGGCTTGGTTACGTCGTGAACTCATCGAGACATATCATTTTTGCCCATGCTCGTGATGGCTACCGAGATAAGTATGGTGACGCTCGTTGGACAGAAGCCGTTAGTGCCGCCATCGACGAAATGCAAGCTGCTTTGGATGCGGTTTAGTGATGAGTGAACCTGCATAACCTCCCCTTTGGGGAGGTCGGATGTATCAACGGCCGGGTGGGGTTGCGGCATGCAAAGCCGAACAGGATTCCAGGGCAATAGGTGAGAGGCCAATTGATGATTGGGCTTGAGGCTGCGGTTCAAGTTCAAAATCAAGTTTGAGTCTTTAGTTCCAGACATCAACACCGATCGACGTCGCCGCTGCATTGGCGATCTCGCGGTAAAAGAACCTCGCCGCGTTCTCCCGGATTGTTTCGAATGGCTTCAATCGAACAATTGGGTTCGAGGAAGTTCCGCGAATGTTGAAGTAGATCGTTCGATCTGAAAGGATCCGATTAATCTCGGTGATTGCCGCAATGGGAATGACGGCTTGAATGGCGATCTGTGTGGCCAATGCAGCCAGTGGTTCCGAGTCGAACTGCATGTCGCCAGTGGCGACAACTGCGTCCAAATTCATTCGATTGGAGGCGAGTGTGATATCGCCTTCGGCGAAAATGCGTACTCGACGATTTCGCAGCCAAAACTCTTCAATGTTTGCGACGCCACGACGCAGGTTACCGCGGACGTAGCCATCACCAAATTGTGTTTGAGTAAGCGGGATCGCACTGAGAAATCGATCCATGCCAACGATTCCCGGAACGGCGTCTCCCTCGGTCTTCGAAAGGTCCGCTTCAAAGAAGCCCCGAAGATCGCTGATGCTCTTAATCCGCTGTCCCCATAGCTTGATTGAACCAGTGAAAAATCCGTGAGCAAATCGGCTTCCTATACCTGCACCACTTAGCAACACACCGAAGTCACTTCGACGAACTCTTAGATTGGATTCCAAATCGTACCCTGCTCTCCCTCCCGCCGACTTAAGGTTGACGCGACCTTCGATACGCCCGCCCGCAACGGAGCCGCTGATCCCCGGCATTGCTAGGTGCCACCGACCCAAGTTGGGCGTTGCCGAAGCACTGAAAGTCGAGTGCAAGTCGCCAGTTTTCAAGTTTGAAACACTGCTTTGGTGAACGGTCATTGAACCGCGAGCACGATAGGCGTCACCATTGGTGATCGTCATGCGGCCGGATAATTTGCCGCCGAGTGTTTCAGCAAGTTTTTCATCAACGAGAGCCAGTCCACGATGAATATCGATTCTTGAAAGTGATACCTGCAGTGACCGAGAGCCGCGACGAAGTGCCCACCGACCGACCATTCGCACAGTTCCACCCGCATAGGATCCCTCGATCGAATCGATTGAGACATGGTCATCGATAAGCGACGCATTGGCGGTGATTCGCTGGCTTAGCAAGTTGCCGCGGTAACTCAAGCCGCGGGCCGTGATCGAAGCTCGATGAGAGGATAAGTCGAATAGGCCCGACAACGATCCGCGAACTCTTTTTGTTGTTGGAGTCTGCCCCAGCGTCTCGGCAAGCTTAGCTAGCTGCAGCAAATCCATGGACTCGAACTGAACGATGCCCTCGGTTGCACCGAGAGTTTTTTTCCACCAGGAAGTTTGTTGGACGCGATCGGCTTGCACCAAAGTGTCAAGCTCGGCATTGGAATGGGTGCTGATGGTGAACTCGCCGCCGAGTGTTTCCCCTGTTGCGTTGACTTCAAGATCAGTTCCGCTGGCGGATGCTGTGATCTCGCCTTGCATGATTTCTCGATCATCGATTGAAAGCGACTCGATGATCAGATTGGTTTCACCGGAATGCTGAAAAATCGAAAGCTCATCGCTCGCGGGAACCAACCAATCGACTTTGCCACTACTCTTCAATGCCAAGCAAGAATCTTTCGAAATGGTTTCTAAACCTATAACTGAGCTAGCCACCTCGGCTTCGACATCTTCCCATCTCAGATGAACTTCCGAAGCTACACTTGAGGCATCGGGCAGGTGAAGAGACCCAGATATCCGTCCTCCAAATACTTCAGCGTTGAGCTCCTTCAGCCCCAAACCGCTCTTTCGATTAACCCGAGCCGTCATAGATCGGAGTTTGACGCGATCATCGGTAGTATTTTGAGCGACTGGGTGAAATTCGATCTGGTTGTCAGTCAATCGTAATGAGTGTTCTAGAAGCCCCAGTTTCAGGCCGCAAATACAAAGGCTCGGAGAAGCGACCAGACCCATGATATCGATCTGAGCATCGGGTGATTCATCTGAATGGCCGCCGAGTTGTCCGCTGGCCTTGATTTGTAGATCAAGTGTTCCTTCGGCAAGCGGAGGCCCGCTTGGGTTCGTCGGCAAGATTCGATCGCTTAGTTCCTCGAGCGGTAGGTCATCCGAAAGCACCTGCAGTTCAAAAGGTCGCTGGCCTTTGAGGTTGATATGTCCTGTTCCCTCAAGAATCGAACCCGCCTCCCGATCTTCATTAACAGATAATTTGCCGACATAAATCTCTGAGTCGTGGAATTGAGCGTCGTCAATGGAAACACTGGGAAACCGTAGACCTTGCCATTCAAGTTGATCGATTGAGAGGGAGGCGTCTCCTTCCCAATAAGGCATTTCGACGAGGTGGTTGCTTGGTGTTTCTATGGAGATTTTTCCGGTGAGCCTCCCACTCGGTGTTGCTGCCGAAGACGTGAATTCGAATGCTTGTATGATTCGAATAACGGGTTCAATAGGAATCGAGTCAAGCTTCAGCTCTAGTTGGCTTGCTTGTGTTCTGTTCGGTTGGTCAAGCAAATCAATCTGAGCAAGTCCGCTAAGCTTGCCGGTCAACTCATCGTGTTCGGCTGGATGCGAACCAATCGCTACTGGCTCGCGGCTCGACCGCATCGCAAGCGATTTCGGTTTGGCTTCGCTGGTGCTACTCTGCGAGGTTGCTTTGCGAGTCGAAAGTAATGCACTCAGATCGTCGATGGTTAACACGCCGCTTTGGATTTTGGCATTGCCGATAAAGTCGGTGAGATGAAGCGAGTCGATCGTCAATGAGTCAGACTCAATCGTACCGGAGGCTTCGTAGGCTTCCGCATCGCGAAGTCTTTTGTAGGGAACACCAATCGTCAGGTTGACCGAAATTCTTCCTTCGACCTGGAAAGGAACCTCGAGCCCAAGCCAACTCAGGTTGCTTAGCAGTTTGGCGACGTTCACATCATCAAACTGCCAGTGCGTCGTCCACCGTGTGGGGACGTTCTGGTCGGCGATTACCTGTGCTTGCCCATTGGCTGGGCAAACCATCATCGACAAAAGTGTCAACGCGGCGAGGAAGATTCTGATCATGGACGGGCATTGCCCAGAGGTGCGTTAGGTTCGAGCGAAAACCAGTTTCACGACCACTCTTGTTGCCATGACCACCAAACCCACATTGTGTTTACCAGTATCTCCGTTTCTAAGGCCACGTTAGTTTGAAGATCACGACGCGGCAGGGATAGCTTTGGTCATCCATTTGGGAAAGCGTTTCCAGAATCGCTCTTGCATCCAGGACCACGATCCCACCCATCTCCGTCGAATCAGGCTATCAACTTGTAGCCGCACTTCGGTCGAGTTCTCGTTCATTCCCGTTGTCCAGAATTGCAGGCGGGTAGGTCGAATCAGACGCGGGCTGACGGCGAAGCTGCCGTAAAAATACTTCAGGTCCCGGTACTCCATGGGGTTCACAGCGGTTATCACACCTGCAAAATCCAAAAACGGGCCATAGTGCCAGTTGAGCACGCCAACATGAAAACCATTGGGCACGGTATTGTCAGGCGAGATGAATTCAACTCGATAAGGCCAGACTTGACCCTCAGTGAATGTGTTTGGGGCATTGAGCCAACACCAGCACTCTCGGAGTGGCCGTTGAACATTGAAAGTGGCCTCATGGGTATGACGAACCATGTGCTCCGGCGCATCGTGTGGTACGGATCCGGCATCAAATGCATCGTCAACCCGTTGCACATCGTCCATGGTCATTGGCGGGCTAATCACATCACGACCTTTCGCGGATCCTAGCGAACACCTTGAGCTTAAGCCTTCCCGTCAAGGATTGGTTTTGAATCAGTCTCCAGGCAACGCATGTGTTCGCAATAACTCCATGAGGTGGGGTGTTGGGCTCCCCATGTTTCTTCAAGGTCTCGAGCGTAACGTCCACCGATGATGAACCGGGTATTGCTTTGGGACGCGACCTCGCCGAGGCGAGAGACTTCCCTGAGCTGTGTCCGGCTGCGAATGGGCTCGCAAACCGACAACCATAGCAGCGCCGGTTTTTCATCAGCCACACAATCGGTGAGCACATCGAGTGGCAGGTCGGGCCCAAGGTTCGTTTCATTGAAGCCCAGGTCATGCATGACCAGCGAAGCCATAAGCGTTGGCAGCAGATATCGATCTCCCGACATCGCACCGCCAATCGCCTGTGGTGCGTCCACTTCGGGGTCTGGAATCGATAGTCGCAGCTGATTCAATGCTCGGCAGCATAGAATCGTGGCGCGATGCTCGATGAAGATCGCTTTCTTGTCGTGAGGCCATGCTGCACCGATCACGTCCATGGCATGGGCAATGGGGCCATCGCACATCGACGCGATGCTCATCCCGCTAGCGTAAAGGGATTGCATCAGGCTGATCACTGCGGATGCGTGCCCGGCTCTGAGCACCGCGAGCATCTTCTCCTCGACGGTCCCGAGTGAAACCTCGGATGGATCCACCTCAAGACCAAGTAGGTCGGGGCGTAGGATTCTCGTCTTGCTCTCGCGCACATACCGCACTGCCTCGGGGACTGGGATTCGCCGGTGACCACCACGCGTTCGGTGGAATTGGAGCTCACCGGCGTCGGCCATCCTGCGAACGGACGACTCGCTGACACCGAGAGCTTTGGCAAACTCGGAAGTGGTAAGAAGCTTAGGCATTAACGGCGGTGAGTCATGTGAGAGGTTTTGTCAGTCTGGGGATCTATATTCCCTCCAAGTGGGTGGTTTTTCAAGTGTGCTTCAACCCTTTCAAAGGGCGTGAATCTCCCAAAACAGTCATTTCGTTAGAGTGGAAAGGTGGCGTGTAGGTCCATGTCACTTTGTAAGTCTTTCAAGGGCCGGTAAATGGCCATTGACAGTTCCTTAAGATCGAAATGGTTGATTTGGCAGTTTTGGAAGATTTGCCAATTTTTCCACAGGGCACGGCAGCTTTGTGCGGCCAGGCCGTCACCAAACCCGTTTTTTCACTAATGCTCTCTGAGGAAAATCATGTTGGAGTTTCAGCCGCTGCTTGCTGCGGCGATGCCCGACCTATCGGTCGCTCAATACAACATCGTCGATAACATCTTCTCAATGACCGTGGCGACCATGGGCGCCGCGGCCCTGTTTCTGTTCCTGTCTCGATCGTCGGTCAACGCCGAATACCGTCCTGCCCTCATGGTCAGCGGTTTAGTCGTGACAATCGCCTGCTACCACTACTTTATGATTCGCCATTCTTGGAATGATGCTTATCAGCTCGCTGAGGGTGGCGGCGGTTATGTGGGCTCTGGTGCGGCGTTTAATGATTTCTATCGATACGCCGACTGGATACTCACGGTGCCACTCTTGATGGTCGAGCTCGTTGCCGTGCTGCGATTGCAGGCGGATAGGGCACGGTCGCTCTTAACCCGCTTGGTGATTGCGGCTGCCTTGATGATCGCTCTGGGGTACCCGGGGGAAATCATCTCGTCACCTGAAGGCTGGACGACGCGAGTCATCTGGGGTGCGTTGTCATCGGTGCCCTTCTTTTACATTCTTTTTGTTCTTTGGGTTGAGCTAACAAATTCTCTAGAGAGTCAGCCTGTTGCGGCTAGAAAGCTTATCGAGATTGCCCGTTTGGTGATCCTTATCACTTGGGCGGTCTATCCAATCGCTTACGCACTCGGTGGAACGACTGCCGCACTCGAGGCGAAGGCAGGTGGAAATGTTGATGCGAGTGGCATCGTTTACCTGCAGATCGGCTACGCAATCGCTGACATGACAGCGAAAGCTGGCTTCGGTGTGCTGATCTACTTTATTGCTCGCGCAAAGAGTTCGGGCACCGAGGGTTCAGCCGTTGGTGATTCCTCTGCTGCGCCAGCGATGGCTTAATCGAATTGGCGAGGTTTGCCCTTCGCCATGGATACGTCCAGCCGCCAGCCGGAGTGTTGGCGGCTGACACAACAAGTAATCACGCACTTGTTCTTTTCAATCGCCCTATTGGTCTGTTTGGTTGACCTTCATGCCCAGACATTCGATCGTCTACTTCGCGGGGTCTTGTATCGCTATTGCAGCGTTTGAGCTGTTTGGCTTCGCAATGAATGGGATGCAGCTGATTGCTTTTGCAGCCTTGCTCATTGCTTTGTTGGGCGTGCCGCATGGTGGACTAGATCACTGGGCGGGGCGACGCTTACTCGTTCAACATGTTGGGCATCGTTGGCCTTTGGTCTTCTTTCCAGGCTATCTCCTAATCGCAATGGCGGTCGCTGTCTTGTGGGTTTCGGTCCCAAGGCTTGCGATCGTTGCATTTTTTGTCGTTTCCGCGTGGCATTTTGGACGCGAGGAGAACCGTTATCGGTCAGCGGTTTCAAATATCGCGCAGGGTGGACTGGTGATCTGGTCAGCTTCGCTATTTAGACCCGAGGAGATGTCCGTCATTCTCAACGCAACGCTTGTCAGCTCGGAGCCAATGGCCGCGGTTGAAATCATTACTGTGACACGATGGATCGCCGCTTTCCTACTTCCCATGGGCATTGTGTTTTCTTTTCTCGACCTCCTGCATGCCAAGGTTGAAGGTTCGACCGATCGTGGCGACAGACTCGCTCTGTCATCGATGTCTGCCAAAGTGGGTGGCGACGCTAAGCGAACTGCAAGTTACTTTGCCTCCATCGTCGTACCAATGGTCATCGTTCTGGTGACGGCTTTCACGCCAATCTTGTTCTCATTCACCTACTATTTCTGCTTTTGGCATTCTTGGCTTGGACTAAAGCGGCTGCGTGAGGAAGAACAGCTAAGTCCGTGGCGGTTCTTTGTCGCCGTGCTGCCCTTGTCCGTGCTGGCAGTCGCACTGGTAATCGTCATTGGTCTGTTGGCTGGCGGTATGTCGATTGAAGGGATCAATCAGTCGAGGTCGCTTCAACTTACTTTCATTGGACTGGCATCCATCGCAGTTCCACACATCTTGCTGCATGAAATTGGTCCGTCGTTTCAAGGTCGGATGTCATCATCTTCAGAGATTGAGCGATCGGAGGCTTACACATGAGCACTCGTTCCGCGGAATTTGATTTTGTCTTGGTTGGGGGAGGCCTGCAGAGCGGCTTGATTGCCCTGGCGTTGCGATATCATCGCCCTGACGTCAGCATCGCCATGGTTGAGCAGGCTTCTAGCTTAGCCGGAAACCACACTTGGTCATTCCATGAGACGGACGTGCCCGATGATGCGGTCGGCTGGCTTGCGCCTTTGAATGAATACAAATGGTCCGGCTATGAAATTGCGGTGGGGGGATTAAGTAAGAGTGTCGAGATCGGATACCGTTCGGTTTCGTCGGTGCACTTCGCGAAGGTCGTCGAAAGGTCACTGATGGGTTCGCATCAAGTTGACGCGGAAACTGAATCGGCGACTTGTAAAATCCTATTGGATGCTCGAGTTGTGCATTGCACGCCAAAGACTGTGCTAATGGCTGATGGTCGTTCCCTTAAAGCAAAGTGTGTAGTCGATTGTCGTGGGCCACGACGGGATGAAGGGTTTGATGAGAAGCGTTTCCCAGGTGGCTTCCAAAAGTTCTGGGGATTCGAGCTTCAGTTGCCATCCGATTGGTTGAGCACGCGGCCGATCATCATGGATGATCGTGTCGAGCAGGAAGATGGTTTTCGCTTCTTTTACACGCTTCCCTTTGGGCCACGCAGGATATTGGTCGAGGATACGCGTTTTTCCAACAATCCGTTGATTCACCGGGCGGATTGTTTCTTGCAGGTAGATCGCTACCTGAGATCGATGAGTCACGGGAGGCTGAGCATCGAGAGATGCGAAATCGTTCGTGAAGAAAGCGGTGTGCTTCCGATGCCCTACCGAGGTTCAATGCCCGATGCGAATGGCACAATCATGGCTGGTGGTTATCGAGGCGGTTGGTGCCATGCCGCGACTGGATACTCGTTTCCGATGGCGGTGCAGTTTGCTCAGTGCTTGGCGATGAATTCAATAAATGAGTTGCCCATTGCGGTGACGCATCTTGTCCAAAGGAATCGTTGGCAGGCCCGATTTTCGAGGTTGCTGAATCGATTGCTGTTTCGGCTCGTGAGTCCAAGGACGCGCTATCAGATTTTTAGGCGTTTCTATCGAGTCCTTTCGGACGATCAAATTGCACGGTTCTACTCGCACCGCTTCAGCCTGGGTGATGCCGTAAGGATCATTGTTGGGATACCGCCAACTGGCTTACGACCACTTGATTTCATGAAGTCTTTCTTCGATCGCGAGTCTTACCCAAAGACATTGGATCCGGGTGACGCGGGCGTAGTCGAAAGCACTGGCTCAATTCAATCCACTAAAGAATCTGCTCGAGGCAAAGAGGTGATCTCATGAGTGAATCTGCAGGCGTATTGTTGGTTGGCGAGTTGATGGAGGGTGCTTTGCACGGACCGATCCGTCATTTCGTCGGCCGGCAGGGTAAGCGAATTCGAGCTGGCCTAACGGAGCTCAGTTTTGCCCTTTGTGGTGGTGTGGGGATTTTGCCGAGTGAGATTACTCAATCGATCGAGTGGTTGCACGCGGGGTCCTTGATAATCGATGACATCCAAGATGATTCCGATCTTCGTCGTGGACACGCAACCATGCATCGTGAGATCGGAACGCCGCTTGCTCTCAATGCTGGCAACTTTCTTTACTTTCGTGCACTTGAGCAGATTTCAAGTGCTACGCTTCCGGCGGGTACTCGCGCTCGATTGACGGCCGAGATGATACGTGTCGGAAGGGTATGTCATGAGGGGCAGGCGATCGATATCGCGGCGAAGCTAAATGAACATGATCCTGGGCAATGGCGCGAGATTGCAACGGCGATTACAGACCAGAAGACCGGGTCGTTAGTTTCGTTGGCGATGACGATGGGGGCGATCGCGGCGGGGGCTGGCGAGCGTCTGACGAATGAGTTGTCTAAATTCGGTGCAAAGATCGGCTTCGCACTTCAAATGAGAAACGATCTTGAAGAGTTGTCTCGATTCTCGAATCACGCCACAGACCGGTTTGACGACTTACGCAATTACCGAGTGACTTGGCCTTGGGTTTGGTTTGCGGAGAGAAGTGGTGAGGCGAGGTCTTTGGAGCTCATGCTTCGATTCGAGAGTCTCAGTCGTCGACGAGATGTTGATGGATTGAGGAGGTTGTCAGCGGAGTTGGTTTCGGTGGTTGAGCCATTCGGTGGCTCGGAGATTAGAAAGTCAGTCGATGAGCCTCTTCGTCTGCTCGGCGAGTACGTCCTTGATGCCGAGATGCTGGATGCCCTTAAGCAGTGCCTCAGCCCTATTCACGCTAGCACACAGGAGACGAAGTCGCCTGCTTTCTCGCCAACGGAGTTGATGACATGAGCCAAGTTCTTGAACCTATTACATCGATATCAGTTGAGGAGGATTTTGCTTTCGAATCGATTGCTTCGCGCCCCGGTAAATCGAGAAAAGGGCGCGCCGCGGTGATCGGAAGTGGCTTCGGAGGTCTGGCTGCGGCAATTCGGCTCCAGGCGATGGGCTTCGATACGATTTGCTTCGAGGCCCGGGATATGCCTGGCGGGCGAGCCTATGTCTATCGAGATGACGGTTTTACGTTCGATGCGGGTCCCACTGTCATAACGGCTCCTCATTGCATAGAAGAGTTGTTCGCGTTGGGTAACGAATGCATGGCTGACAGCGTCGAAATGATTCCTGTTGATCCGATGTATCGGCTTCAGTGGAATGATGGAACGCGATTCGACTACAGCCAAAACGAGGATCGCCTGATCGAGCAGATTCGAAGTATTTCGCCTGATGATGTCGAAGGTTACCGGCGGTTCGCAGATTACACGCGTCGAGTGTTTGAAAAAGGCTATGTCGAGCTGGGTGCTACGCCATTTCTTTCATTCAAGGACATGCTTCGATGCGCTCCGGATCTGATGAAGGTGAGGGCCGATCGCAGTGTCTATTCCATGGTTTCAAGGTTTGTTTCCGATGAACACTTGAGGCAAGCGTTTAGTTTTCACCCTTTGTTGGTCGGCGGCAATCCAATGGAAACCAGCTCGATTTATACGCTGATCCACTGGATCGAGCGGCAGTGGGGCGTGTTCTTTCCCAGGGGTGGGACGGGAGCGTTGGTTGAGGCGCTCGTCGGGCTTTACAAAAGGCTCGGTGGCGAAATTCGTGTCTCGTCACCGGTCGAACGAATTGAATGCGAGAGTGCCGGCCGAAGCGGTAGTCGGCACCGTGTTCACCTCGCCCATGGCCAGGCCGAGATGTTTGATATCGTGGTCTCAAACGCTGATGTTCATCACACCTATTCCAAGCTATATGGTCAGAACCAACAGTCGAGGGTTGTCGCGCGACGTCTTGAGAAGATGGATTGGTCAATGTCACTGTTTGTGATGTATTTCGGCACAAACCGGCGTTACTCAGATCTGGCTCATCATACCATTTTGTTTGGAGACCGTTATCGAGGGCTGCTTCGAGATATCTTCAAAGGAAGCAAAGTTCCCGATGACTTCAGTCTCTATTTGCATGCACCAACGGTTTCGGATCCGCAGCTTGCACCGGAGGGTGGCGAAGCGTTCTACGTGCTCAGCCCTGTTCCCCACCTGGGCCGAGCGAACGTTGATTGGGCGGCGAATCAACAGGCCTACGGAGATGCGATCTTGGAGTCCTTGGAGCAGCATCTGCCTGGCCTAAGAGATTCCATTGTCACGCGTCGGCATTTCACGCCAGTGGATTTTCGGTCAGAACTGAACGCGCATCACGGATCAGCGTTTTCGGTGGCACCCAAGCTGACTCAATCCGCCTACTTTCGGCCCCATAATAAGTGCAACCGAGTCGACGGGCTCTACATCGTTGGTAGCGGGACCCATCCTGGTGCAGGCGTCCCTGGTGTTATTAACACTGCCAAGGCCACGTGCGGGATCATCGCAAAAGAGTGGGCAATTCGATGAGTGATACAGCGAAAGTTATCGAGCGTCACAGTCGATCGTTCTCGCTTGCTTCGAGGTTGCTACCGAGAGCTTACCGAGAGTGCGTTACGCAGCTCTACGCATGGTGTCGAACAGTTGACGACGTCGTTGACTTGGCAAAGGATCAAAGCGAGGCGAAAGCCAAATTGTTGGCCTTAAAAGAAGATATCCTTTCGGTGCAAAGTGGACGTGATTCGCAGTGTGCAGCGACTCGTTGGATAGAAAATTTAATTAGAGATCGTCGGATCGATGCTCGGCATGCTATCGAGCTGATCGAGGGGATGGAGTTGGATCTCAATTCTTTCAAAGTCCGTAGCGATTGGGATCTTAGACGGTATTGTTATCACGCCGCGGGAACGGTCGGGTTGATGATGGCACAAATGATGGGCGCCAATGACCCTGTCGCTCGCGAGCATGCCGTGTCGCTCGGCGTGGCGATGCAGATGACCAATATCGCGCGAGATGTATTGGAAGATGCAAAACGAGGCCGATCTTATCTGCCGCAAGTTGCCGATCCCCTGGGTTGCAGCGCTGGCGAAGTCCAAGCGGAAGTGCGTCGCATCCTGAGGCTAGCCGAAGCCGAGTACAAGAAAGGGCTGCAGGGCCTTGTTCATCTTCCCGCAACGTGTCGTCCCGCGATTCGAGTCGCGGGCGCTGTTTATCGTGAGATAGGTCGTGAGATTGAAAGGCGTTCCGTGCCCGTAATGGATAGGCGGGTCGTGTTGCCGCGTTGGAGGCTGCTATGGGTCGCCTTGCGAGCACGGTTCTCGCTTTTCGGGTTTACCTCGGGAGCCTTGCCAAAACACAACGAGTCAGAGTGGATTCCCGCCCGATTCAAATCCTTTTTAACTTTCAGGTGAACAAAAATGTCGTCAACGGATCAAGTCAATCCAAATAAGTGCTTGTCAAATGTTGCTCAGGCTCGCTCGGCCGTTTGTCTTGGACTCTCGCTAACCGCGATCATGGGAGCAGTCTTGTTCTTCCTGGTTTACGTGAATCCCAAGGACGAAAGCTATGGCTTTACGCCTTTGATTTACTCGGGATGCTGCATTCTTTTTGCCGCTGTGATGAACCGCTTGGCTGTGAGGTTTGAAGCGGGTTCCTAGCGGGGTTGGATGCATGAATTGAAAGCTCAGGCTCGATGGCGTTCACCCGACCCGCTTGGCAGATCCTTCAGGGCTTGGCCAAACCAGGCGATCGTATTTTCAAGCTGGGCAGGGCCGTAAATCTTTGCGAATTCCTTGGTCCTCGAGTTCTTCTTGTTCTGTAGCTCAGCCAATCGGCTCGCCAAAAAGTCCCGGGTCAGGCGTATACCGCAATTGGCTTCGATGAACTGTCTCCATTCAGCGTAAGAGCGCGGGATACTATCGTCTTGATTCATGCCTCGTAGCCTAATTTGTGAGAGTGAAGATTTGCTTCGATACCATTTCGGTGGAGGGGCTGCCAACCAATGAGACGCATCAGTGATCCCAGGCGGCTGTTGGTTCGGTTAGTGTCGCGCTGGTTTTAGTAGTCGATCGCCACGCAAAGGCGTTTCTCGCCGTCGGGGACTTCCGGCGAACGGTGGTGAATCGAATCGCGATGCGTGGGATTTCGACTTCCTTTGAGGAAAACGAGTCCACCAACGGGAGCCCGTTGTACGGTGGTTTCTCCGGCGAACTGATACTCCGTTGCTGGACCTGCGTAGGTCGTAACTAGTCGAATGTTGACGTTATCACTATGGAACTTGGGACAAGACTGAGTTCGAGTGACTTCGATTCGCATTCTCGCGTGTTCCAGGTCGAACTGATCGAGGAAGCTTGTTGCGAGCCCAGAAATGTCCTCAGTCAACTCAGGCGACTTAATACGCAGTTCACCAAGGCCACCCCGAACTTCAAAACTGACTTTCTCCCGGCTGATGGGAGCTAAATACTCGTGGATGCGACCTGATTCAACAGCCGAACTCACGTCAGCTAGGTGATGACGCTCAAGGACAAGGATATCCAAATTTCCATTTGCAAAGTCTGCGACGGCTTCGGCATTCCAAGCAGTCCTGGGTTCAGTGATTGACGTGTCCATGGATATCTCTCGTATTCCTTGTTGATGATGTTTGGTCTCTAGGGAACTGAGCCTTTTTTAAACTGGCCAATTCACGCGAATTTCTTTTTGGCAAAAGTTCCATCTGACGAGGAGCGGACCTCGTAGCCAAGTTCGATCAATCGCTGGCGGTGATGATCTGCCGATGAGAAGTCTCGAGCACTACGTGCCTCATCGATTAAGGCGCATAAACTCCTGGCGAGATCGCTCTCCGAATCTTCAGTTTCGGCGTCACAAGAGGTTTGTTCCCAGACACCTAGAACATGATCCAAAGCCAATAGAACTCCGTATGCCTCAGCTGCATCCTCGCCAGGTGAAGAAATCCAAGCGTGAACAACTGTCATGGCTTCACTGACGTTGAGGTCAT
>JBCCKZ010000028.1:0-18134 GCA_039027135.1 Planctomycetota bacterium | reverse complement strand
GCCAACCGCTCCAGGAACGGCATCGGCGTTCATCTCCTTCACCCATGCATCCCAGTCTTCCTCTGCGTATTGAGTTTCGTCTTGCACCATTCGCGCTTGGAACGGCGAGTTGTCTAAAACAGTCTCGTCAACGTCCATGATGACGGCCGGCGGGAGCAGCCGGAAGTTGACGGAAGTTTCAACGGTGGCTGAGTGATTCACGTTTGCCAGGTAGAACGGCAGCCTGTCTGTAGCCGTGTTGTAGCACTGGTGCGCCGCAAGCTGGTATTCCAATGATGTCTGAACCCACAAGGTCGATTGAAGGCCTTCGTGGCTGGTGAGAGGCTCATCGGCGCGGACGTTTCCGCTTTGGAACGCGATTGCAGAAAACAGTAGCGAGAGAATCGAGAAACGCTTCATGGGTCGACACAGCTAGAGTATTTGGCTCGTCGCCACTTTAGTCTGCCGCTGGAGAGATGGGTAAGCCGAAGCGAACGGTGTTTTGCCCATTTTTGGCGGACAAGCAAAAACAAACGTCATTTTGAATGCGTTTGGTCGGTATAAATTTTGTTGCGGCCTGATTCCTATCCTTTGACAGTCGAGTGATTTGACGTGAGCCACGAATTTGAACCCATCGAAGAGCCTGGCACAGCCTTTCCTGCAGCGGGTGAATCGCTACAGCAGCCTGATGAAGCGATGATTCTTGACGAGGATCTCGATCAGCCGTCTTCCTCGGGGATTGCCGGAAAAATCGCAACAGGCGTGCTTTACGGAGCTTTAATGCTGTTCGGAGGTTTGACGGCACTTGCCTATGCTGCACCGTCGATGGCTGCGGGCCTAAGCGAAGCACTGCCGGGAAGCTTTTTTGGAGATGTTTCTGTTGATGATCGCGCGGCGTATGGCTCAAGCTGTTGCAAGGGAGCGTGTCCTCTTGAAATGGAATCTACCGGCATGCAGATCGGCGGCGATTCCTGATGTGGAAGGGCAAGCTCCTCTTTCGTTGCTAGCTGGAAAGTGGTGACGGGGAGTCATTTTACGGTTCGAGAGATTGAGGCGAGGTAGTTCACCTCGCGATGATCCCATGCCGCGAAAGATCCATGAGCTCTTCGTCTATCAATTCATTGTCATCATCCCTCGCAATTCGGTCACAGGAAGATGCTCCGAATGGGCGACGGAAGATCGTCAAAGCGGCTTTCCTTTCAGGGATTGGAATTGCTGCGGCGAGGTTGCTCTCAGATACTTCGAATGTGATGGCGGAAGAGACAGAAAAACCTAATCAGGCCAAGTCGAAAGCCGAGTCCTCTGGCGGACCAACCGAAGCTGATTGGACTCGCGACTATGAGCCACCTTCCTTTACGCCCTCGTGGAAGAAGCCCCAGGTTAATCGGCAGTTGGCGGCCGATTTCGTTGTCTTTGCACATTACGAACCAGAGAGGGTTCAGAAGCTATTGGATCGTTACCCGGAAGTGATCAATGCAGCCGTTGATTGGGGTGGTGGGGACTATGAAACGGCGATAGGTGGTGCTTCGCACATGGGACGGCACGATATCGTCGAGATTTTGCTCGCGAGGGGCGGCCGGCCTGATCTATTTACGCTCGCCATGCTTGGGAATCTCGATGGTGTGAAGGCTCTATTGGAGCTTGAGCCGAAGCTGATTGATGCCAATGGGCCCCATGGTTTTTCTTTGCATTTCCACGCTCAGGTGGGTGGAGAGCGGGCCAAAAATGTTCTTGAGTATCTGCAATCCATCAAGGAAGTCGAACTCCGGCCAGTTCCCTTCATGAACCAAAACTGAGCATTTCGAATCACGCCTGGTAAGCGGGCATTGAATACGCATTTCCGCTACTGCAAGCTCCCGCATGGAAGCCTAATCGATTAGGCTTCGGTTGTTTCAAGCATTGCGAAAACAGAAGTTGATGGGATTTGCCCCTTCTTTGGAAGGTCGTGCAGAGATCGATGCACCGCTGGACGGTCGTCCTGCCGTTCCATCTCGCTGTTGACTCGATGTTTATCGATATTGAACTTCCAATGTCGTCAGGTACACGATTCGATGCATGCGATTTCCAACATGGTTCGGTCTTTCATTCGGGCAAACTCTGGCATTTGGGTTTTCTGGCCTTCTCTAGTTGCACCTTCGTTGTTTCTTTTGGGATGCGGTGGCCAGGATGAGGGCGTCATCGAGCGTCGACCACGGCCTGTGTCCGTCCAGACTCTTCGGATTCAACGCTCACCTGATGCGGCTCTTGTTGCCGCTTCCGCAGCCGCCTGGAAGAAAGAAGACCTGGGTTTTGAGGTTGGCGGACGCGTCGAATCCGTCGTGGACCAGAACGCCGAGATCGATGGCCGTGCTCGCGATCAAGAAAACAATCTTATCTTTGAAGGAACGCCGATAGCTCATTTGGAGACGGAGCGATACGAGTTGGCCGTCGCCAGCGCCAAGGCTGAGGTTGCACGAGCCGAGCAAGATTTGGTTGTCGCAAAAACTGACCTGAAGGAAACGATCCCAGCAAAAATCGCTTCGGCTTCAGCTTCCGCGGAGTTGGCAAAGGTTGAATACGAAAGGAACCAACGGCTTATGCAGCAGGGCGCTGGATCACAAAGTGATTTGGATGCCGCTAAGGCAAACCTGGAAAGTGCGATGGCTGAGCTGAAGCAACTGGCCGCTTCCGAGAAGTCACAGCAGGCCCAGATCGATTCGCTTGAAAATGGAGTTTTGCAAGCCAAGCAGAAACTACGCGATGCCGAGCGTGATCTCGAAGACTGTACGTTGTACTCTTCATTTAGCGGGCAAGTTGCTGATGTGTCGGTCGTGCCGGGTAGCCTCGTCGGCGCTGGAGATCCGGTCGCCACGGTGCAGATGATGGACCCCATCATGATTGAGCTCGAAGTTTCCGCTGATCAATCACGAAAGCTTCAGAGGACGGAGGTTCTGCCTGTGCATGTCACGATGCCCGATGGCTCGATCCAAGTGCACAATGGATTCTTACATCAGATTGATCCCGCGGCGGATCCGTTGACGCGGACGTTCACGCTGACCGTTTTGGTGCTCAATCAAGCAATGCTTCCTGAGGAGGTTTCGACGGTTGCCACGACCGATGATATTTGGCGTTTGGATCTGAAGTTCATTCCGGGCGCCGAGGAGGGTGATTTGTTTGTTGAGGAGGAGGCGATTGATACGGACGATCAAGGCGACTTTCTTTGGAAGGTGACCAACTCGACGATTCAGGAACGCAACCCCGAGGATTCGGTGTTCGAAGTGAAGAAGATGAGAATTCAAGCTTCTGATGTTCAGATTCCTTACTTAGGAGAGTATGTTTTTCGCAAAATTACCGTCGATGATCCGAGCTTCGAACCCTCGTCAAATTTTGTCCTGGGCAAGATACGCTTCACGGGTGATGGCGAGTCACAGTGGGATAGTAAGCGAGTGACATTACAAACCACGAAGCGATGGATGCTGAGGCCCGGAGATTTGGTAAAGATCGATCTGGCGGGGCGTAGTGAGGCCGAGGGCTTCTATGTCCCCATGGACGCGATCTCGGTGAAAGGAGATGACTCATCGATTTTCTTGATTGATCAATCCGATGGCGAAACGATTGCTAGGCGGCAACCCGTTGCCGTCGTCAATGACACCACCGGAGTCAGGTTGTCGAGTATGAGGAGAATTGTTCCACCAGATGACGCTTCGCTTGAAGGTCGCCAGTACATCACCGCAGGCACACACTTTCTAATTGACGGTGAGCCCGTCAGCATCGTTACGGCCGATGTCGAAACCGGCCAAGCCGTTTCGGTTGACGCATCCGAGAGTACCGGAGATGAGGTCTCGCTGTGAATCTTTCGGCTTGGTCAGTCCAGCATCGACCCGTTGTCTTCACATTGGTCGGCCTGTTAACGATTTGGGGTGCGTATACCTTCTTCACGATGTCCCGGCGTGAAGATCCTGAGTTCACGATACGCACCTGTGTGGTGACAACATCTTGGCCCGGTACGCCGACCGTCAAGGTTGAGGAGCTCATCACCGACAAGATCGAAGAAGAATTAGAAACGATCGACGAGGTCGATTATCTGCAATCCGAAACGACGGTTGGCCAATCCGTTATCAATGTCAACTTGGATGACCAGGTTGCACCGAAGGACATCCAACAAGTTTGGGACAAGGTTCGAGCGAAGGTAAACAAGGTCAAGATGCCCGATCAGGATATCCGTCCGATCGTCAATGATGAGTTCGGTGACACGACCGTTCTTTTGCTAGGCGTTTACCAAACGCCGCTTGAGGGCCAAGCCGAGGTTGACCCCGCCAATCGGTATTCTCCTCGTGAACTCGAAATCTTCGCGGATACGCTACGTGATGCGATTCGTTTGCTCGACGGTGTCGCGAAAGTTGAGAAATATGGCGTTCAGGAGGAAGCCATTTATCTGGAGACCGAACTAGGCAATTGGTCTCAAGTGGACCTTACCTCCACTGATTTGCGTGATTTGATCGCCAGTCGCAACATCGTGTCGGCAGGTGGCAACTTGGAAACCGAGGCGGGAAGATTCACCGTCAAGCCCGGCGGCGAGTTTGACGCGATGCGAGAGATCGAGTCAGTGAGTGTGGGAGCCGTTCAAACTGAAGAGCTCAACCAGGTGAGTCTCAAAGACATTGGTCTGTCGGTGCGTCGTGGCTTTGCTGATCCGCCACGCGTCATTTGTCGCTTCACGGAGCCGCGAGGCACGTTCCCGGCCGTCATGGTTGGCGTGACGATGAAGTCGGGCGCCAACATTATTGACATTTGTGACGCAGCAATGAGCCGAGTTGATCGCCTTGTCAATATTGAACAGTCGTTGCCGCGTGACATCACTATTAAGCCGGTTTCCAAGGCGTCTGACAACGTCAATGCAAAAATCAGCGATGTGATTTCAAATGTGATCTCGGCGATCATCATTGTGATTGTCGTCGTCTATCTTTTCGTTGGTCTTCGTACATCACTTGTGATGGCGGCCAACATTCCGTTTGTGGTGATCGGTTCGGTCGCCATCATCTATCAGTTAGGCGTGCAGCTCGAACAAATTTCGTTGGCTTCAATCATCATCGCTTTGGGACTCCTCGTTGATAATGCAGTTCAAGTCTGCACGCAAACCCAATCGAATATTGCTCAGGGAATGAAGCCGGACGAAGCGGCGGTGTTCGGCGCCAACACACTCTTGATTCCAATGTTGACCGGAACGCTCACCACGGTGGCTGCTTTTTTGCCGATGTTGATCGCGTTGGAAGGTGGGTCGGCGGAGTATGTCTACAGTTTGCCGGTCACGCTTTCGACGACTCTGCTGCTGAGTTGGTTTTATGCGATGACGATATGTGTGGTTCTTGCCGCGGCGATCATTCGTGCACCCAAAGATCCTGATCGCCCGTCGGCGCCATTGCCTCGCTTGAACGAGTGGCTCACGAATCTGCAATCGAAACGTGCAAAACAAAAAGTGGCTTCAGACGCTCAGTCTGGCGAAGAGACCGATAATCTGTTCTTGAAGGTCTATGGATGGACGGCTGCTTTGGCCCTTCGTTCCAAGTGGTTCACCGTCGCAGCGTCGATGGCCATGTTGGTTGCCGTTCTTCAGCTGCCGGTTGCTAGCGAGTTTTTTCCGCTGGATCGGCGTGATCAATTTTTCGTGGAGGTCACGCTCCCTGAGACGGCAACGGTTTATCAAACCGATGCAATTGTCGCTCAGGTTGAAGATACGCTTAAAAAGTTGAGCCCCGTCGTTGACGAGGAAGGTGAGACCGTCGAGCGTTTGCGAACGATGCGTAGCATGACCGCCAGCGGTGGATCGCGTTGGGCTTTGTCGGTGGATCCGCCGTCGCCGGCGCCCAATACGTCTGAAATCCTCATTCGAACCACCGATGCCAAGTGGACTGAATCAATGATTCGGGAGCTTCGGCTGGCAGTTGATCTTGGGGATGAAGAGCGAGGCATTAAGCCGATTACCGGCGCTCGAGTTACAACTAAACGCCTGGCGATGGGCCCTCCGGCAGCTCCCGTTGAGATTCGCGTATCAGGCGACGGCTTCGCCGATATCAACGAGGTGAGGCGGATCGCCGAAGAGGTCAAGCAGATGATCCGAAAGCAGCCTGGCACCTGGGACATTGCCGACTCGTGGGGTATCGATAGCTTCCAATTGAATGTCGATGTGGACGCGGAAAAAGCCAACCTTTCGGGGGTCACCAATTCCAAGGTCGCCGACACTTTAAACGCCTACTATTCCGGACTTCAACTGACAGAGTTTCGTGAGGGTGATCACGTTGTTCCTGTTTATTTTCGAGTGCGTCCGGAAGAACGGCGAGAGCTAGCGGGTATCAATACCGCCTACGTCGAGGGTCGCAACGGCAAGTTGCCTTTGAATTCAATCGCCAAGATCACGCCGAGTTGGCAGCCCGGAAAGATCGAACGCAGGGACCAGAATCGTACCGTTGAGGTCACCGCCGAGGTCGAAGATGGCATCTCTGGAAACGATGTCGTGCTTGCCGTTTGGAACTCCGATGAGATGAAAGAACTGCAAAGCTCCTTGCGTCCGGGTTACAAGGTTGAGATCGGTGGCTCACTTGAGGAAAGCCAAGATGCCGCCGCCAATATGACTGCATCGTTTGGCATCTCATTGGTGTCAATCGTTTTGATTCTCGTCATTCAATACAACGGTTGGTCCAAAACGCTCGTCATTCTGACGACTCTGCCTCTCGCCGTGATTGGAGCCTGGTTAGGTCTGTGGGCGACCGACAACCCGCTCGGCTTCATGCCCCAATTGGGACTGCTTTCGCTCTTTGGGATCGTCCTGAATACAGGCATCATTTTCATTGAGTTTGCAGACATCTTGATTGAGAATCGAATCCGGTCGAAACGAGATTCTGGTGATTTACTCGATGGAAAAATTGTCGGTTTGAACAAGCAGGAGTTTCATCAGTGCTTGGTCGCCGCCGGCAAACAGCGGATGTTGCCTATCTTTTTGACGACGGCAACGACGGTGGGTGGATTGGTTCCATTGGCGCTCTCCGGTGGGCCACTGTGGGAGGGGATGGCTTGGTTGATGATCTATGGATTGTTGGTGGCAACCCTATTGACGCTTTACATCGTTCCCTGCCTATATGCCATCATTGTTGAAGCTTTTGGGGTCAAGCCGGTCGAGGACCCAGCGGCTTCCGAACCGGGATTGACGTAGGTCGTTGGTTCCGTGAATCAGGGTAACCCACTTGCTAACCAAACCTGCATAGCGGGGGCCGCCAAGCTTCCCCAAAGAGCGGCGCTGGAACTCTCGCGAGATTCTCTCAGACGCTGCCGAGAAGCAGGATAAGAGGACTCAGGTAGATGTCAGATGACCGCTTCATCGCCGTATGGACCAGCCGAATGCAGACTCATGTGGGGCTCTTCTTGTGGTTGAGTAGCATTTTCTTAGTGTTTCCGCACTTAAGGGATGCTGAGGCGTCGAGGATGTTGCTCGATATCTTTTTCACACTAGCGATCGTCTTTGCGTTGTGTCGCTGGGAGGGTCGACGTCGCACGACATCGATCCTCTATTTCATCACGGGAGTCACTGCGGCGGTTTCGGCCTGGATTGCCTATGGAACGGGTTCGGGCGAGACGATCGTTTCAGGGTTGTACGCACTGTTTTTCGGTTTCAGCGTTTACATTCACTTTTGCGATCTTGTTGCCGTCGATGAGGTTGATGGAGACACCCTGCTGGGTGCAGCGTGTGCTTACATGCTGATAGGACTGTTCTTCGCCTCTCTTTTTATGCTGTTCTATTCAATCGATCCAGCATGCATGAGTCTGAGCAGTGAGAAGAATGAATCTTCGACAAGGCTTGTTTACTTTAGTTTTATTACACTAACCACAGTTGGATACGGCGATGTCGTTCCGACATCTTCGGTCACACGTATGCTCGCAGCGTACGAGGCGATCATTGGTCAGGCGTTCATGGCGATCATTGTGGGGTTGTTGGTCGGCAAACGTCTGTCGCGAATGCGGCCGGAATGAACTCTGTAATCTCTTTCTCTGCTCCACCAGACGAAAACATGTTTCGATACTTAACTGCAACATTACTATCACTGGTTGCTATTTCGATGACTTCCAAGTCTTTGACCGCTGGCGATTTACCTAAGCTTGTGATTGATAGTGATACTGCGAACGAGATCGACGACCACTACGCAATCATCCGAATGATCTTTCAGGACAAGTACGAAGTGGTTGGGTTAACATCGGCGCAGTGGTTTCACTATCTAGGTGATGCCAATAGTGTTGAAGCCTCGCAGCGCGAGAATGAAAACTTATTGCGTCTGCTGGGTCGAACGGACCTTCCGGTTCCGATGGGTGCTTCACGTCCCATGGGAAAACCGTGGGGTGGCACCGATGCCAAGGATAGTCCCGCGGCGCGGTTTATCATCGAACAAGCGAAGAAGTTGGGGGATGGTGAGTTTTTGACGGTTTGTTGCACGGGAGCAACAACCAATGTTGCTTCGGCAATCAAGATCGCACCCGAAATAGCGTCCAAGATCAAGTTGTATTTGATGGGCTATAGGCATGATCCCTTGACTGGGGTCTGGGATAAGTCAGAGTTCAATATTCGTCGCGATCTCAACGCGGCTGACTTTCTTTTGAATCATGCCGATGTTGAGATGCATGTGATGAGTGCAACAGTCAGTTTGGCGCTTCGGTTTGATCGAACCGAGACAAAGAAGCGTTGCGAGGCGCTCGGACCAGTTGGCGACTATTTGGTTGCAAGATGGGATGAGCACGCTTCAGAGAATCAGGTGCGAATCATGTGGGACTTGGCGCTCGTTGAGGCGATGCTAGTTGACGATTTGGCGACCGAAAAGCTGTACGACACGCCGCCAGAGAATACCCAACGCAAGATCCACGTTTACGACACGATTGATGCGAAGGGCATGGAAAGTGACTTTTGGAAAGTCGCTACCGAAGGTATCGCGGCAGTGAGATAGGCTGCAGTGTAAGTCTGACGACGACTTGGGCATGTTTGGCGTCCGACCCTCCCCAGGTGAGAGGAAGTTGAGTCTTGGAATATCAATGCCCAAGAATCTGACGACATCTTCTGCCAGAGGGTTCGATCAAAAAAATCGCGAAGTCCAAGAGACGCGGCTCGACCTCCACCGCGGCTCGACCGCCACTGCGGCTCATGGGGTCGCTGCGTTCCCTGGCAAAAAAGGAAATGAAAATCTTTCGGAAAGTTGCATCCAGATCGGGATGCCCCGCGAAACCTTTTTTACCTGGTGAGATTGGCTTTTGAAGGCTCTCAAGCCGGGCAAACTAGGTTGGCTTCTATTCTGGTTCGAAGTGATGCCAGCTTTCGCATTCTCGAAGAAGAGTCACATTTCAATGAAACGTTTGTTCCATCTCACCCTCGCGGCGTCCCTTTTCCTGGGCACAAGCCTGACCGTTCGCTCGGCGGATATCGTTGACACTGCGGTTGCCGCTGGGCAGTTCAAAACCCTGGCCGCTGCCGTGGGCGCAGCCGACCTAGTGGAGACTTTGAAGGGGCCTGGTCCGTTCACGGTCTTCGCACCGACAGACGATGCATTCGCTAGTTTGCCTGCGGGAACCGTTGAGTCCCTGCTGAAACCCGAGAACAAGGCTGCACTGTCCGGGATTTTAACCTACCACGTTGTTTCGGGAGCCGTGAAGGCAGAGCAAGTTGTTTCCCTAACGGGTGCAACAACCGTTAATGGACAACGTGTAGACATCTCAACTGAGGGTGGCGTCAAGGTTGACAATGCAAACGTCGTGAAGACGGACATCATATGTGACAATGGCGTCATCCATGTCATCGACGCGGTGATTCTCCCAGCGGATAAGAACCTGGTGGAAACCGCGCAGGCGGCTGGAAGTTTTTCAACGTTGATTGCTGCCGCACAAGCCGCCGGACTGGTCGAACCTCTCGTAGGTGAAGGTCCTCTCACCATTCTCGCGCCAACGGACGAAGCGTTTGGAAAGTTACCAGAGGGTACCGTGAGCAATTTGTTGAAGCCGGAGAACCAACAAAAACTGGCTGATATCTTGAAGTATCACGTGATCCCCGGTCGTGTCTATTCGGATGCCGCTCTTGGCGCTGGCAAAGGAATGACGCTTCAAGGCGCTCCGGTTCAGTTCAAAGCGACTGATAGTGGAGCGATGGTCAATGAAGCCACATTGGTAGCTACTGATCTGGACGCCAGCAATGGTGTTATCCACGTGATTGATTCGGTATTGATGCCACCGCCACAGAATGTCGACGCTCGATCAGTCATCCGCGATGCGATCGCCAAGGGTTCGTCTCTCTTCAACTCAGGGCATCATGGAGCTTGTGCGGATTTGTATCACCAAACGATGACCGGTTTGATGGACGCGAACGTCGGCACGGCGCTCCGCGGTCACATGACTTCGGTGATGAGTCAGGCGAGCCACACGACCTGCCCCACCACGAGAGCTTGGACGCTTCGTCACGGACTCGACCAGATGTACGTGCAACTTGGTCACTAGGACTGTCGATGGCTAGAGCGAAACGACGCTCCTTCGCGGTGCGAAGGAGCGTCGACTACGTCGACCAGATTGGCCCAAGAGATCCGGCTGGGCTTCCGAGCACAGGGATCTGATTTCTGGTTGAATCTGCTACGGTTTGGTCCGGCAGAAAAGTCGGCTCGAGGAACGGCGTTGTGTTCGACCCGTCCTTTTTACGTGGAAATCTCCGGGAAAATCCTCGACCGCTTGGCGAGCTGTAATCATGAACCGTCGAACTAGCGATCAAATCGATCCTTCTGGGATCATTGTGCTTGCCAGGACTTCGACGGACGTTCATATGAACCTCGCCTACCAGGATTCTCCCATGCCACAATCTGCTGCACCGATCAATCCACTTGATACCGTTCAACAGCAGGCTACGGTTCTTGACAACGACAAAACAGTCGAATCGGAAAAGCTCGATATGTCAGATCAAGAAACGGATCACGTCCTCGTGAAGATTGCCAATGGTGATTCTTCCGCGGTCGAAGAGTGCGTCGATCTGTATGGTGGATTGGTCTGGTCACTGGCTCGACGCTACTGTCGGACGACGGCGGATGCTGAGGATGTGACTCAGGAGGTTTTCGTTCAGTTGTGGGAACAAGCATCTCGTTTCGATCCCGGTGTCGCGTCCGAAGCAACTTTCGTGGCGACCATTGCGAGACGACGGCTGATTGATCATCAAAGACGAGTGGGTCGACGTCGTGAAGAGGCCTCCGATGATCACTTCGATTCGATTGATGTTTGGACGCCCCTAAATGAAGTGGAGCTCCAAGACGATGCGGCTAAGGCTGCTAGGTGTATGGACGGTCTCGCAAAGTCGCAACGTGAGGTTTTAGTCTTGTCCATATCCGACGGTTGTTCACACAAAACGATTTCGCAAAAGCTCGCAATTCCATTGGGGACGGTGAAGTCCCATGCACGCAGGGCGCTGCTTCAACTTAAACGTTGCATGAGTCAGTCAGTGGTTCCTTCAGTCAGCGGGAGTGGATCATGAGTATCGAATCAATGAACGAATTGGGCTTCGACCGATCGGATGATCATGATCTGCTTTTAGCCGGTTATGTGCTCGGAGACCTCGATACTGATGAGCAAACGCTGGCGGATCGCCTGTTTGAAGACCCGGAATACAAAGAGACAATTGAGGAGTTGGAAAGGGCCGCAGCATCGGTCTCAAGAGTTACCGCTCACCAGTCCAAGCAGGCGTTACCTTCCGGGCTTCGTGTAAACATCTTGAACGATGCCAAGCAACAGATCTCTAAAGGGACGTTTGGCGTTGAAGATGCGTCGATTCAACATTCGTCACGTGAGACAACTCAAGACGTTGTGAGATCCGTTGCGTTTGAGCGTCGTGAGCGCACGGCGTGGATTTTGGCGGCGGCGGCCAGCCTGCTTGCGTTGGCGACATTGTCGTACTCGGTTAGCAATTCTCGCCGGTCCGAGGTTGCCGAATCCGAGAGCATCGAGAACCTTTCTCTTGTTCGAGATGAATTTCTTAACACCCATCCATCATCGTTATTGGCGACATGGTCCGACGGTCCTACGGCGTTTGAGCAATCAGTAACCGGCGACGTGGTATGGGACGGCGATACCCAGGAAGGCTACATGAAGTTTGTCGGATTGCCTATTAACGATCCGGGTAGCGAGCAGTACCAACTTTGGATCATTGATCCAGAAAGAGATGAAGAGCCGATCGATGGTGGTGTCTTTGATTGCACGAGCGACGGCGAGATGATCGTTCGAATCGATGCAAAATTGAAAGTGATCGATCCGCAGGCCTTCGCGATCACGATCGAACAGCCAGGCGGGGTTGTCGTGTCCACTCAAGAACGTTTGCCATTGCTGGCGAAAGTTTCAATCTGATCCGCCAAGTGCTGGTTGCTTCTTATCCTTCCTATGTGAGTGTCGGACGTTTCAACGGCCGGTGGGCAAGGCACAGGTTGCAATGCCTTTCCAGTTTGCTGAAAGCCGCTGCTAGCACTCTCTGGGGAGGCTCGGCGACCGAGCGTGATGCGACTGGAGGTCGGACGCCAATTTCCTTTTGAGAAAAATCTGATTTTTCGGCATGCGCCGGTTCGGGCAAGGTCACAAATCGGGTAGCCAAACGACGTGTTTCACTTGACGTCGCTTTGGTCTTATCCACCTTTTCCCCAGCGCCCGAGAAGTTCACCGTGTCCGTAAGAAACGCATCCACTACCCGTACCCAACGATTCCGTCGACTTCGAGGAGAATCACTCGAGAATCGGATTGTGATGGCAGCCGCTGTTGACCTCACACCGGATGGTCTCCTTAGCATTTCTGGTGATGCAGAGGATAACCGTATTACGGTTGCGACCAGCAGAACCGGTGATCGTTTGCGAGTGTCCGTCGATGGCAGGTCACAAGATTTCGATGCGAATTTGATTCAGCGGATTGGTATTGCCGCGGGTGACGGCAATGACAGTGTTCGAATCTCTGCCAACACGACAACGCCAGTACGCATCAATGGAGGTGCCGGCAACGATCGTATTACTGCGGGAGGCGGAGAAGCATTCATTCAAGGTGGCGAGGGGCGTGACCGTATTCGCGGCGGCCGAGCCAACGACGTCATTTTTGGTGGTCCTGGGCTGGATCAAATCTCTGCGGGTGCTGGTGATGACATTGTGGTAGGCGGATCTGAGCGGGATCGGATCCGTGGAGGGCTGGGTGACGACATTATTTTTGGAGACGCGGTCAATGCCTTGCCACCCCAGGGCCCAGAGTTCGAGCTATTGCCATTCTTGAGGGCCAACGTCAATGAACTAGAAGGCAATGATGTGATCTCTGGCGGCCGGGGAAATGACCGGGTCTACTCGGGCAATGGGAATGACCGTGTCCGTGGTGGAACTGGCGATGATCTCCTCGTTGGTGGCGCGGGCCGCGATGCCCTAAGCGGTCAACGCGGTGACGACGAGATCATCGGTGGACCCGGTCGAGATTTGCTTCGCGGTGGTGCCGGCGCTGATACGATTCGCGCTGTCGACCAAACCGTCGATGTAATATTTGCAGATGTTGAAGATGAGTTGTTTACCGACGACGACGACATCATTCGCGGTCTACCAACTACGATTGAATAGCACCCGCTCGGGGCGAAAGATCGATTCCAAATAACACGAAGGCGGCGATCTGATCGATTCATCATCCATCGATTTAGATTCGAACAAAACCTCCGGCGATCCAACGTCGTCGGAGGTTGTTGTCGTTGAGATGGAGATGATTCAAAGGTTACTTGCCGGAGATGCTGCGGCTTGGGAGATGTTTGTGGATCGATATTCAGGGTTTGTTCGTGGTCGAGTCAGTGATGTAGCCGGGCTTTTTGGAAGAAAGTCCGACTGGAGCACAATCGATGATGTAACTGCCGAAGTATTTGCAACGCTTCTTGCTCGAGATGGTGCGGCCCTTCGCTGTTTCCGTGGACAGAGCCGCCTGTCAACTTACCTGTCAGTGATCGCCACTCGAGTCTCTCGACGGGTCATTGCACGGGTTGTTAGTCAGGCGGGCAATCAATCCGACTCGTATGATGCGGTTGCGAACGCCATCTCAAGTGACTCCCAGAACGATGTATATGGTCAGTTGATTGCTAGTGAGGAGAAAGACCGATTATCAAAACTAATGAATCGTCTACCCGAACGCGAAAGGCGGTTGATGGTCGCCTTTCATCGTGAAGGGCAAACCTATGCTGAAATCAGCGAGCGCTATGCGATTCCGGTTGGTTCAATAAGCACGACACTTCGTCGAGCCGAACGGCAACTCAAAAAGTGGGTTGATGATGAAGTCTGACCAATCAATGACTCGCGCTGATCTGTTGTGCTTGGTCGACAAGTGCATTGAAAGTGAAACGAATGCCATGGTATCAACACCCAAAAAGGATTCGTTCGATAACGCTTTTCGAGAATTGATATCGCAGCTCAAAGAAAACGCTCCTGAAACGCAGAAGGCATCTGGTCAGCCGCCACAGCCGATTCCCATGACTGAGGTTGCGGCCTATGTCGATGGAACCTTGATTGATCCAACACGAGAATCGTCAATCACATTGGCAGCCATGCATGACAGTGGTCTGTTGATGGAGATTCTTTTTGCCAGGCAAAGCCATTTTGATTTTCAAGGCTCTTCGCGACGCGAGACGGTTTCGACCGATCTACGTACGGATCTGACTTCTCTGTTTCCAAAGGTCGCTTGCGATGTTGAGGCCAGGACCGTCAAGCCGATAGATCGAGCCCAGGTGGAGAAGCGTCGTGGTTTGAATCGTGTAGTAGGGCTAGCCATCGTGATTGCCGCGACACTTTTATTGGCTGTCGGATACTACGTCATGTTTGACGAAGTGGAAGTGCCCGATTCCATCGCGGGTGAGAGTGGCATTCCTGGTGGTCAGACCGAAGTGCTGCCGATTGAAGCCGGTCGGTTTGAAGGAATCAAACGCCAATCGGAATCAACGTTTGCGAAGGATGCAACCCATTCACGTGATCCCGCTTCAATGGACGCGCAGGTGGTGACACCGGATGTCGATAAGGCTGAGATGGCTGCTGAGATCGATAAGCTCTTCGATATTGATGGTAGGGATGCGCTTGAAAATAGAACGGTGGTTATGGGCGACCAACGCTCTGGATCAAGCGAGCCCATTGGTGCTGATGAAGAGAAGCCTGGCGGAGATTCTCGGATGATGGATTCAGGGCCTAGTCGAATCGCCAAGGCTGTCGAGCGTACTGAGCCTGCAACGTTTCGAGAGATGACACCTCTGCGTGCTAGTTGGTCGAGAATCGACGGCGTTCTCGTTCGTTCTGCTCCGAATACTGTGATGCTCGCTTCGGGATCATCGGATCTCAGGGTCCGTGGAGTGTCCGAGGAGAGTTCTCAAGTACTGGCCAGTGATGATATTGAGACACGGGTTCGATTCGAGACACTGCCACTATGTCGTGCTGTGGCCGATCTGTCTTCAGGAGGGCGACTTGTTGTTTCTTCGAGTTCTCGTCTCGAGTTTGACTCCATTGGCAACATCGATCTTCAACATGGTGCGATTGCATTGCTCGATCTCGATGACTCCTCAGTCGTAGGGGTTCGAAATCCGTTGGGGCGTCGGATACGTATCGAACCCCAAGAGGGAAGCTCGCTTGTGGTGCGCCGAACCATCGATGGAATTCAGATTGATGCCTTGGACGATGGTGTGCGCTTGAATGGAGAATTGTTCGCTGGATCGACCATTGATATTGATCAAGAAACCATGCGGGTTACATCGGTGGCGAATGCACCCAAGACGCTTCCTCGATGGACTAAGCAAACCGTCGATCGAATCGAAGTTGGCCGTGCTGTTTTGGCATCCATCGCTGAAAGCGATGATATCGAACGAACACTGACAGAGCAGATTGCCGTTTCAAGGAACGTGAAGCAGTCTCGGTTTCTTGGTCAGTGGTTGCTGAATGCAAAATCGGATTCGGTCGTTCGGTTTCTCGGATCACAGAATGCTTCTCTACGCGAAGCCGCCTTTCGATACCTTGTTTCGGTTGAGCCAGATGACACCCGACATCGGTATCTATGGAGAAGTCTTCATGCCCAGAGTGACAATGTTCGCACGGTGGTCACGATTCGTTCGTCACTGATGAGTCTTTGGGAGGGGAAGCGGCCAACTGCGATGACGCGTGATCAACTCTTGCGATTACTATTGGCGAATGAGCCGTCTTCTCGTGCTACCGCCGATTTTCTATTGCGAGCGCTTTATGGCAATGGTCCGGCGTTCAATATCAATGCATCGGCTCAGAATCGGCAACGTACCGCAACCGCTTGGCGATCAATGATCAATCAAGCTGGGATGTAGGACGGTATGTCACGTTTTGGATGACAGCGTACCTGAGAGACTGAGCGTCACTCAGCCGCGATACAGTAGAGCTTCTCTTTGCGCTTGTTCTCCTGGCCCACACCGACACGAAAGATGATGGCGTCTCCAGCAATGGCTGGACTGGCATAGCAGTCATCTCCGAGCTGGTTCTTAGCGACCATTTCGTATTGCTCGCCCGAAGCACGAATCACGTAGTCGTTACCCGAAAGGTCGGCAACGTAAATGAGTCCATTTGAGAGAACAGGTGAACCGCTGAATTTGCCTCCCACACGTTTCTTCCAGTTTGTTTTTCCGTCTTCGGCTGACCAACAATAGGCAATGCCGTCGTCGCTAAATGCGAAGATATTTTCACCATCTATGATAAGAGATGGCTCGTAGATCTTCGTTCGGTGTGACCACAACAGTTCGCCATTCGTGCTGATAGCTACGGTCTCCTTGTCAGGATATCCACCCGATGCAAAGAGTCGCCCATTCGAAGAGACGATGGTTCCGCAGGTTGCTTCGGCGATACACGGGGTTTCCCAGATCAATTCCCCTGAAGTGGGGTCGTAGCTCGCCATTCGATCACCTCCAGTGATCACAACTTGATCACGTTCGCCGTCGGAGATAATAGCTGGGCTCGAGTAACTCCCGGCAGTTCCTCTTGCGACACGCCATGCGATTTTTCCGGACTTTAGCTCGATCCCGACGAGGTAGCCGCCGCCACCGTTATCAGCCGCGACGATCGCGAGCGATTTGTAGATTACCGGTGATGGTGCATAGCCAAACTTTGAGCGAAAAGCTCCGATGTCGGTTTGCCAAACCTTTTCACCGTCCACGTTGAGTCCGGTGACCCAAACACGGTCGCTATTCAGATGGGCAACGACAAACGTATTGCCATCGCTTGCGACCGTTCCATTTGCGTTTGTTGCTTTGCGGTGAACCTCGCGAGTGCTGGGAAAACCTCCGGTGTGCACTGGAGTTTTCCATCGTTCCCGCCCGTCCTCGCGGTCATAAGCAATGACCCATTGTTGTTCAGTGTCTTTGGTGGCCGTTCCCACGACAACGAGATCACCGACGACGATGGGGCTGCTATGTCCGCGTCCAGGGATATCAGCACTCCAACGAACATTGCTTGATTCACTCCACTTGGTGGGCAACGATTCGTTGGATGCGACGCCCTCACTTCCGCCTCGCCATTGTGACCAGGCGAGATCAATGCTGGTCTCTGCGTCTTCAATCTCTTCGATGAGAATTCCGCTGTTCTCAATCGAAATCTCCTCAACTGGCGTGACTCGGTTGCAGGCGGGGACAAGGATCAAGAGAAACCAGAGGTGTTTCCAGTTCATGAATCAACCGATGAGTACAAGGTGGAAAAGATTAGGACTGATTTGGCGTGAGCAGGACCCCACGACATCATATCCGTTTTGGAGATACGAACTGTCTCGACGAGGAGGCTGAACCTGGTAAAAACAATGTGATCGCCTACCTTGGTGACTAACATGCTCAAGAGCGAACCGAAACTCAGCAAAGCGAACGGACGATCCTACCAATCCCATGCAAATCAAGTGTCCCGGTTGCTCCAAAGTCTTGAATGTCCCTGATAGTGCGGCGGGCAAAGTCATTCAGTGCCCCTGCGGCAAAAAGCTTCGCGCTCCAGCGGCGAAAGGATCACCGTCGGGCGGCGCAGCGTCTGTCAAACAGCCGCAGGCGGCCAAGCCGAATCGAGATTTGAAGTCGACGCCGAAAGCTGCGGCTGCTGCTCCGCGAGCCAATCCTATGGCGTCGCTCTCAAACTCATTGGATGCATCAT
>JBCCKZ010000027.1:0-18158 GCA_039027135.1 Planctomycetota bacterium | reverse complement strand
GGCCGATGTCGAAAAGTTGAGCATGCGGGCAACAATGAAACAGTTTGCACGCATGGAAGATAACGACGGTTCACTGTTTGCAGCGACCCGGCGTCGGAAAAGAGAAGGTGGCTTGTCTGGCGGTGAGGGCACCTCAGGCGCCAGGTACGGGCGATTCCGCGCGCCGCGGGATGGTATGCAAACTTGGATTGATCGTCTCGCCGATCACGTCAGACCTCGATCGATGCAATTGAACTCACGCATTGGATCCGTTGTGAAGACAGATCGTGGTTGGAAACTAAACGCCAACGATGAGTACTATGATGCCGTTGTCTTCGCGACGCCACCTCATGTATCCGCTCGTTTGTGCCAAGATTTTGCACCAGAGGTTGGAGCTGAACTCGCCGGAATCGAATCCGCTTCGACGGCGATCATCGTCATGGGGATTCAAAAAGACAAGATTGCCAAAAATATCGACACGTTCGGCTTGGTAGTGCCGCCGATGGAGAATCGGCAAGTTCTTGCTTGTAGCTTTGCAAGTCACAAGTTCCCTAATCGTGCTCCGGACGATGCCGTACTATTGCGTGCATTCTTGGGTGGTGCGACACAGCCTCAAGTCCTGGATTCGACCGATGAGCAGCTCGTCGATATCGCGTGCCGGGATCTTCGCGATATCATTGGATTGCAAAGCGAACCCGAGATGGTTCGAGTCTTTCGTTGGAATGAAGCAATGCCACAATACCACGTTGGCCATCTTGAACGTACCGCCAAAATCGAGTCGATGGTCAGTGATCATCCTGGTTTGAAGCTCGCTGGTAATGGCTTACATGGCGTTGGTCTCGCGGTCGTCGTTAAGAATGCCGCAGCAATCGCAGCAGAATTACTCGGTTCAGAGGTATGATGAAACTATGAGAACGTTGTTCGTCCTACCGTTTGCTGCGATCCTGTTCGTTGGAAGGATCGGTGAGTCGACTTCGCTGGCCAATGATTTGTTGGATTTGCGAGGGCCAGGTGGGATTGTCGGTGCGGTTGAGGAACGCGAAAAGTACGCGGTGGTGGTTCTCGATGACGGCCTTCAAATGGCTATCCCGCGATCCAGCGTTGCGCGAGTAGTTGAGGGTGAGGAGTTCGACCAATATCGGAAGCTCAAAGCTCAGGCGGGTGACGACGCCGAGCGTCACTTTCGTTTGGCCCGATGGTGCATGTCAGAAGATGGGCCACCAGCCAAAAAAGAGCAGTTCAGGAGGTACCATCTCGAACGTGCGGTTGAATTGGATCCGCAGCATGCTGAGGCCCGGGTCGCCCTTGGGTACACCCGAAGCAAAAACCAGTGGGTTCGAACGAGTGAGCTGATGCATGGCCGAGGGTTGGTGATGCACCGAGGAAGGTGGTCGATTCCAGAGGTCGCGGCAAGTGAAGAGCAGGCTCGTCAAAGAGATATCGAAGCGAAGAAGTTTCGGCGTCGGTTCGCCCGCGATATGAAGACTTATCTCAGTGCACGATCTGATCCTCGGCAGATCGAACGCATTTGGGACGAGCTGGTGAAGCTTGATGATCCCATCGCAACCATGGCAGTGGTGGAGCAGATGAAAGAGATTCAGGGGATCAAAACTCCCCAAGTCAGAAAGCTTCGACGCCAGTTGATCATGACACTCGGGAAATTTCGAACCATCGAGGCTGTTCAAACGCTGGTTGCTCTTGCTATCGGTGAAGGCGACGCCCAGATGCGAGAATTGGCCGTCGAGCAACTGCGTGACTATGGATCGTCGTCTCTTGAACAGACCGCCTTGCAGATTCTTTCGACCAACAGCAGCAGCCAATTGATCAATCAAGCCGCCAGAGCGCTTTCTGAATTCCCACGGGAAGAACTAGCGATGCGATACGCTGAATCGCTCGTGACGACCCATAAACAAGTGACACCCCCGGGGCCCGGCATGAATGTTGGCATTGGAAACAATGGTGCCGCTGGAATGAATATGGGAAGCAAGGCGACCGTGGTTGTCGAGAAGAAGACAAACCCCCAAGTGCTCGCTCTTTTGCGTAAGGTCGTCCCGGAAGTTGATTTTGGTTACGACGAGGATAAGTGGCTGGATTACTTGGCTGAGAAGCGGGCTCGGTATAGCGGTGATCTACGACATGATCAGCCACTCGATTTTGCCAGATGATTCAATTCATTGCCGGTTAGGCAATCTGTAACGCCTGAGGGAATTGTTCAAAGACGATAACGATCATTCCGCCGATAGACCCGAGGCTACGCCAATTATTAATTTTGCGGATTCGTTTGATGTCGACTCAATCTCGATTGGATTTGGTACGTGATGCTATCCACCAATGGATGCTCGCCAACCTTCCGTCGCGAACGCCCGAAAGAATTGACGAACTGCACCGACATACATACGAGTCGTTCTTCATCGTGGACGATTATTTCGGTGGTAGGCGATTTCGAAATGAAGCGATCATGGCCGATTGGTTCATCGATGCCGATACGGTGAAAATACACGAGACTGGCGGCTTGCTTCTCGGCACGATCCAAGGTGACCAGATCGATCAGTTGGCTGCCAATGCCGACTATCACCCGCAGGTTACGCGTCGGGCGGCCTAGGCAGCTCGTCGGATCGGTGCCAGGTAGGCGTGCGGTCCCGTTTCGGCTACCGAAGGTCGATTCGACCAGCGGCGGCTCGCGATTGTGTTGAGGATCTCAGAGGCGACTCGAACCGCATCTGCACCCGCTTGCCCGGTTACGACGGGATGTCGGTTTTCCCGAATCGATGCAACGAAGTCTGCCTGTTCATCAGCGATCGCATTCGTTGTTCCTGCAGTAAGCTCTTCACATCGAAGGTCTTCTAGAAAAAGTTGTTTGCCGTATCCGAGTGGATTGTCGACTTTCGAGGCCAAATCATATTCCCGATTTCGGATGTCATCGCAAGGCTTGACGGCTTGAACGTTCGGCGAACCAAAGTCGATCGAAGCGAAGCCATTGACCCCGTAAAGTTGCATCGCACGAGCGGGTTCTGGGCTGATCCGCGATGCCTTGAGGTTGGCTACCAAGCCACAGGTAAACTCCAGTCGACACTCGGCGATGTCTTCATGGTCGGTGATGATCGCTAGGCCGCTGGCACGAATATCAGACAGTTCACCTTGGGCGACCGAAAGAACAAGATCAATGTCATGGATCATGAGATCCAAGACCACACCCACATCAAGGCAACGACCGGGGAATGAGGATGCTCGGACACCCTCTATGTACTTCACGTCTTCGCCAAGTTCATTGAGTTTTCGGAATGCCGGATTGAATCTTTCAACGTGACCCACTTGCAAGACACAATCGTGGATTTCAGAGAGGTTGACGAGATGGTCGGCTTCTCTCGGATTGATCGTGATGGGTTTCTCGACCAGGACATCCTTACCTGTCTTCAGGCATTGGGTGACGACATCGGCGTGAGTATCCGTCGGCGACGCGACGATGACCGCATCGACCTCGTCCAGATGATCTTGGTAGTGGGTGACAACTTCACAATCCAGCATTTCGCGGACGGCGGCCTGGGACGTTTCGAAAGGGTCAGCTACCCAGGCTAGGTTTGCACCATCGGTACCTGCCAGCAATTTGGCATGAATTCGTCCCAGGTGTCCTCCACCGATGACACCGATTTTCAGATCATTCATCACGCGGCCTTTCGTAGCTGGCGACCTCGGCCGTTCGATCCATCATTGGATCTTTGGACGAAATCAAAGAATTGCTTGATTGCGGGGCGGAATGGTCCTTCGGATGCGACCTCGACACGTGTCGCGTCGAGTCCCTTCCGTTCGCGATAAAGCATCCGATAAATGCGGCTTAGCATTTGAATGTCGCTTCGTGGAAAATCGTGGCGTTTTAGCCCGATGGAGTTGACCGCGCGAGGCTTGGCGGGCTGTCCATCGACAATCACGAAAGGTGGTACGTCGTGAAGGACTCTCGACATGGCAGACACGAAAGCCATCGCACCGATCGACGCGAAGTGATGAACTCCAACGCCTCCAGCGAGTGTCACGTCATTGTCGATGTGCACGTGCCCGCCGAGCATCGCGTTGTTTGCAATGACGATTCGGTCACCGATCTTGCAATCGTGAGCGATATGACAGGCCGTCATGAAGAAGTTGTTGTTACCTATTCGGGTAACGCCGTCTTCCTTTTCTGTCCCGCGGTTTACGGTGCAGTGTTCGCGAAAGGTATTCCCATCACCAATATCGACTCTCGTAGGCGTGTTGGCGTAGGAGGTGTCCTGAGGGTGTCCACCGATCACGCAGCCTGGAAAGATGTGGTTTTCTTCACCGATTCGAACAACGCCTTTGATGATGGCGTTCTCTTCGAGGATGGTGCCGTCGCCAATCGAAACATCGGGGCCCACCACGCAAAAATGACCAACTTGAACGCCTCGACCGATCTTCGCTCGAGGATCAACGACGGCGGTACCAGCTATGTGCGTACTCATTAGAAACGCTTTCGTCCATGAAAGTGAAACGCTTTGCGGTGGGTGGGAACCGCAGCACTCTGATACATACCCGAAGCGACGGATCGGACGCTACGCCGCTCGGCGAAATTTTGATTCCTGCGACAGAACATACGGGCGCTGAGAAATGAGTCCACTCTCGATCGCAAGATCGCGAATGCGTTGGGCAACGGCGCCGTTAAGTGCGTGGCCGCCTCGGTGAGAGACAACGTGAGCAATGAGGAAAACTCCTGAAAGGGCAAGATCACCGATCAGATCCAATGTCTTGTGGCGAGCACATTCGTTTGGGAATCGATAGCGATTCTCAATTGGGCCATGCGGACCAATGACGAGAAGGTCTTCGTTGGTCACATGACTGGCGAGTCCCTGGGACCGGATGAGATCCGCCTGGCTGAGGGTCACGAAGGTCCTCGCCGGCGCTACTTCCGAAACATAGGATCTATGACTTAATTCGTACGTAAATTTGCAGGGGGGAATATCCGATTCGCGGCCATAATCCAGTTGGTATTCGTAGATAGTTTCTCCCCGGGAGCTTGGATGCACTTCGACCCAAGCGTCTCCATCGCCAATCCGGAAGGGTTCTTTGAGAGCGAGTGCAACGGGAGGAGCGTTTTGTTCAACGATGCCAGCCGCTTGAAGTCGATTGGCGTATCCGATGGAGCTGCCGTCGAGAGCTGGCAACTCGGTTCGATCGACCCGAACGTCCGCGTTGCAAATGCCCAGTCCAACGAGAGCCGACATCAGATGCTCGATCATCTCGACCCGGCCGTTGGAAACTTTTAAGTTCGTCCGAAGCGCCGCCTCATCGCGATACTCGACGGTTGCAGGTGTCGCGGGCGTTTGCGAGGCTTCGGAGGAATGCAGATCCGTTCGCGTGAACGTGATTCCGTGATTGGTTCCCGCAGGATGTACTGTGGCGCAGACTTGTTCGCCTGACCAATATCCTCGTCCACGAATCTGACAAGACTTTGCAAGAGTTCGCTGTCGGCTGTGAAGCGCGTCGCTCATAACGATCAAGCGTAAAGGCGAAACGGATAGGTGAAAAAAGAGCCGCGACGTTAGCGCGGCTCTTCATTGCGTATGACTATCGGTTGCGACGTCTTGGCCGCATGCCATCAAAGCCCGGATTCAACTCCGGAAGATGAGGACTCAGGCTGCGTTCCCGCTGCCTTTAAACCTAGCGGCGTGACGCGGCACCTTGGGCAACCAGCACCTTGCTCAGGTAGCTGTTGACTGGTTCGGTCATGTCGAGGCGGCTATCGTGGTAGACGATATTCTTCATCACGCCACGAATCACCGATTCGCCCTTTTCAAGGTTCATATCTTCGCTGTTGTAACGGAAAACAACCGCGATGTTGTTTGCCTCAGCAATTTTGCCGACGGCTTCGGCGATGAGCTTGTAGTTCTTGTAGTAGATAGCCGCTTCAGCATCGGCGAGCTCTTTTCGCTTGCGAGCCATGTCGGTGCGAAGCTTTGACTCGAGCAACGCGACCTTTTGGCTTTGGTTTTCGTAGTCGGGCGATCCGACGCTGAAAGTTTTTAGCTTCGCGGCTTCCTGCTGAAGCTCAGCTCGCTTGGTCTTCATTTCAGTTTCGAAGTTCTTGAGACTCTCTTCGACACTGGAAACCTGACCTTTGATGGCCTCATTGTTTTTGAAAATGTAGGCGACGTCGATGACGGCGACCTTGTGCCCCTCTTCAGCCGATGCTGTTGAGGAATTCACGGCAGTGGCCATCGTGGTGAAGACCATCAGACCGAGAGTGATGATAGATTGACGACGGATTTGCACGTCCGCTCTCCTTGCGACTGGGTGTGCCAATGGCCAACGTGTCCACCAATTGGTGAGTGTCGAGTTTCCTGACCTCGACGCACGATGACGCGATTCGGTTAGTGTGACGAAATGCGAAACGCGACAGCAATACCGATCAGGGCCGTGCACCAAGTTTTACGGTCAAAGTTATCGGTTGATTGTCGCGAAACACTTCTACGGGGAGGCTTTCGCCAACCTGACGCCCTGCCAGCGAGCTGAAGACATCCTCAAGTTCGTTGATCGGCTTGCCGTCGATCCGCACTAGTCGGTCGCCAGGTTGAATCGATGCTTGTTCGGCGGGCGAACCATCCTCCACCGACCGAATTTCGATATTGCCAGACGTTCCGTTAAAAGAAACGCCGACGTAGACCTTCGCTCGGGGGGAATTTACCGCCCGAGATGACTCGGGCGTCGGTGGTTCGCTGGTTGTTGCCAGCTCAAATACCAATTCTCCGGTTGTATCGGTTATGCGAGTCAGTCCGGCGTAATCAATTTTGTCGGAATCATCCGTTGGTCTGTGGTAGTCGTTGTGCAGACCAGTGAAAAAGAACAGCACGGGGATTCCGGCATCGTAGAACGACTGGTGATCACTTGGTCCATTTCCGCTGGGAACTCGGTTCAACTCGAAGCCCATACGCACATTGAGACGGTCGATCAGCGAATCAAACTCTTTTGCCGTTCCCGTTCCATAGATGGTCAGGTTATTTTCGCGAAGTCGCCCCACCATATCCAAATTGACCATTGCCACGGTTGATTCGAGCGGAAATCTGGGATGGGCGACGTAGTGGCGACTGCCCAACAGCCCACGTTCTTCGCCGGTGAATGCGATGAAAACAACTCTTCGATGCTGATCAAGATCTTGGAGCCTCTGCTTAATGATCTCAGCAACACCCAAGAGTGCGGAAGTGCCCGAGGCATTGTCGTCGGCACCGTTATGGACGGCGATCGTGTTTGGCGCTAGTGATCCATAACCACCCATTCCTACGTGATCAAAATGAGCGCCTAGGACCACGGTCTCCTGGGCGAGTTCGCCTTTGCCTTCAATAACACCGACAACATTGGGGCTATCTTTCGATGACTTGGTCATCTGTACTGAAAAGGTGACCGCAGCTGGGATGTCGAAGCTTAGCGGGGCGAAGGTGCGATCGATGGCTTGTTCCGTCTCGGTGAGGCCTCGGGCTCCGGATTCTATGAGGATTCGATTCAAAAGCGTGCGGGAGATGGATGCGATCGGTATTACCTCGCCGGATTCGGTTTTTCCAAACTTCCGAATTCCCGCTTGGTTGGTACTCAGCAATGCGCGATTCGCTTCTTCTGTTTGCGACTTCGAGGCGGCGATCATTTGATCGATACCTTCGATTTGCGACTTGACCGCCAAGCGAATATTCGTCGCTTCGGCAGGCAGCGATTCCAGTCGCTCAGTCAGACTCTCTCGACGCTTGGTTTCGGCAAGCAATGAAGTTTCAACTTTTTCAAGCTCTTTCTCTTGGCCGCCAATGTCGTTGACGAAGAGAATCGCCGCGGCGCCGTGATTGATTGCGTTTGAAACTTTGACTGCAAAAAAAGCGTGGCGAGACCTTCCATCGCGACCAAACGGCGATGCCACGTCACCGCGACGCGGTTGTTTCCGGAGAATGATGACAGCTTTTCCTTCGACATCGATATTTGCGTAGTCATCGTAGCGCTGCCCTCCCGGCAGCCTAGTCGCGGTGATGCCGTATCCGACAAACGCGAGCTTGCCCGAATAGGAGCCGGTGTCCGTTCCGATTGCCATCGGACCATAGTCGACACCCAGATCACCACGTAGGCTTCCATTTTGACCCTTGCTTGGAATCGGGATGGCACTGCGAAAGGGCTTTTCGAACTCCAAACTGATCGAGTTTTTCTCAGCAGAGCCCGCGATGGGCTCGAGCGGAATCGAAACCTGTTGGAATGGTTCGCCATTGAACCAATCCATCTTCAGGCCGATATCGAACATCCGCTTGGCAATGAAGTTGGCGGCGATTTGAATTTGTTCCGTTTCGGCGCCGCGGCCTCTGAGCTCCTCACTAGCGAGGTATTCCAGGTCAGCTCTCAGTTTCTTCGTCGATGCAGCAGGTAAAACCGCCTCTTGATCCTGGATCAGATCCTTCGCTCGAATTATTCCAGGTGAGCCAACGGCAGGGAAAGACGCTATTAGGACGATAAGGAATCCTAATGGAGATCGGCAAATCCGTTTTGACGTCAAGAGTATGTGTCCTCAAGACTGGGGAGTGATTGAGCGGAATAGAGTTGCCCGAAGCGTAAGTGATAATGCCACCAACCCCAAGGCAATGGGAACTAAGGCTGGTAATCGCCAGGTTTTCCAAACGATGGCTTGTACCGCCCACTCTCGATAGTCGGTGAAATCCTCACTCCGCAATGTCGTTCGTTCCAAGCCGTCAATTTCCTGATAAATCTTTGTGAGAGATTCAGTGTCGGTTGCACGGTAGTACTTTCCGCCCGTGGTTTGGGCGATAGCTTGAAGGGTTTCTTCGTCGATTGAGACCTCTACGCTTCGAACGTTCATTCGACCGCCAAAGCCACGGCTCACAGGGAATGGAGCCATCCCTCGAGTCCCCACACCGATGGTGTACACCTTGATGTCCATTGATGCGGCAAGTTCCGCTGCCGTCAGTGGCTCAATTTCGCCCGCCGTGTTTTCTCCATCGGTCAGGAGAATCACCACTCGGCTTTTAATGGTTGGGCTGTCTGATGCCGAGGTTTCAGCGCCAACCTGTAAGCCCTGTAGCTTTTCAACGGCCAATGCCAGCGAGTCACCGATTGCCGTGCCTGCCTCAGATTGCGCGTATGCAAATTCAATACGTCTCAAATACGCAACCAGAAAGTCATGATCGAGCGTTGGAGGGACCAAAGCGTCAGCGAAACCTGCAAATTGAACCAATCCAATCCGGTCATTGCTGCGACCTGGTTGAGAGGCCTTGGAGAAAATCGAAGACTCTGAGATGTCACCCCGGATGAATTTCGTTGCCACGTGTTTGACCGCGGTGAGTCGATCAACACGTTCGTCGTCGATTTGAAAATCCAACGCCAACATGCTGGTGCTACGATCGACAACCAATTCGATGGCGATTCCTTCCGTGGTAACAACCGCTTGTGATTTGCCCGTCCTCGGCCGGGCCATTGCTACTATCCCGATACCCGTAGCGATCCAAAACATCGCCGAAGGCAGCCAGATGAACTTTGTCTTCCAGCTAGGGGGAATGTCATCGAGCGGTAATGTTGACGAGAAGTTGATTGCACTCGAGTATGAATCTTTTTGACCGTGAATGGCAAGCGAATGAGAGGCGAGTTTTCGCCTTCTCTTGAGAATCGGTATCAATGCCCAGGGAATTAACGCGAGCAGCCAAAACGGGTGTAACCATTGCCAAATCATTGGCCTCGAACCTCCAGCCTCTTTCTTTCAACACGTTGGTTGAGGCATGAGTCGAGGTCTTCTCTCAGTGATTCGATTTGGGAGCTAGAGACATTGGCATTGGCATAGGCGGCTTCCATGTGTGTATGCCAGAGTTGCTGTAGCACACGAATTTGGCCTTCATTCCAACCCACATTAATGAGCAATTCCTCGAGCTCTTCGGTCGTGCAAGAAGCCACATTCAAAGCGGATTCGGTGGCTACAAACTTCGAAACTTCGTTGCGTAGAAAGACGAGGGCGTCATGAGGGGATTTGGGAGCCGAATTCCGCGTCCGATCAATAATGATTTGCAAGCTTTTTATCGGTCGCATCCGTTTGCGTCGTCGAATGAACCAGCTGCCCACGGCAGCAACAAAGATTAGCCCGCCACCCAAAATGAACAGTGTCTTGTTGGCTTGAGTCTCGGCTTGTCCGGGAACTGTTTTATCGATTGGGCGAGGAGGAGGAGAATCTTTTTGTTCGTTCGGGTCGAGGTTTGACGTGACCGTCAAGCTGAGCGGTGGCAGCTCGAGCATTCTCGTTGTTGCGTCGTCACCTTCGCAGAATGCCTCGAGTGACCATCCAGTTATTTCGTAGGTGCCTGGAATGTCAACTCGAATCTGCCATTCGATTTCGTCCCAATCCTCTGACCTCTCGATCACTTTTGGCGGAGATTCGCTGTGCCAAACCTTGGGCTCGGATTCACTGGAAGTCGAGAGCAAATACTCGGCGAGGCAGTCGCTCGACTTTCGAACCGAAAGCTGCAGCCTGAACGGTTCTGTTGCCGCGACAGAACGAGGCGGCTCTCGCCATTCAATCGATAGTGGGGCCAATACCTGAATCGCTACTTAGACGTTGGAAAGGGATACTTACCACGACCTTGGGTCGCTGACGCCCTGACCTGTTATCAGAAGATACGCCGTACCAAAGAGTGTAAGGCCAAATGGAGCAGCCACAAAGAAACCGATACCGCAGGCGATGATTCCCAAGAATGTCAAAGCGGTTGATGCGACCAGTAGCAGTAAGACAGTCAATTTGTTTGTATTGGTGATACTGATGGCACGACCAATGCCTCCCGATACCGTCACGTTTGGTTCGTTGAAAACGAAAATTGCCGACCAGGCATAGAACGTTCCTACGAACGCAAGCGTGAAAGCCAGCATAACGACAACTAGGATCGCTATCCCCGCCAACGCATCGCCGTTTCCGCCTTGGCTGGCTATTCCAGCGATGGCAGCCGGAATCCCGACGAGCACCATCGCGGCAATGCTGAATAGAAGCGTGGCACCGGCGAAGCGAAAAATGTTGTGCATCGGTGGAAAAATCGAGTCGAATGCTAGGTTTTGTCCCTGGCAAGTCCGTACCGTCGCTCGGGCCAGCAGAAGCTGAAACACAACCTGGATGATTAGAAGTATTGGTGAAGTGATGATCGCAACGGGCGGGATCGCGGCGACAACGAGGGAAACGGGCAGCTGCACGAGATACAGTCCAATCGTGCCAACGGCAAAGACTCCGATCAAAGGAACGCAACGAGCTTTGAAGATCGCGAAGCCCACGTCCCAAATCACTCCAAAATCAACGGGCCGAATCTGTCCCGGATTCGAGGCGTTCACAGGTGGCGCGACTCGCTCGGTGGTAGCCGGCGCTTGGAACGGGTTTGATGATCCCGGGGCGGCAGACCCACCGGGAGCCCCTGATGGGGAGACACCGGCAAAGCCGCCAGCCCCGGCGCCACCAGCGCCAAAGCCTCCCGCACCCGAGCCTCCCGCACCCGAGCCCCCAAAGTCATTGGGGCCGACGGGTGCGGGGCCTCCTTGACTCGGATTTTGTCCCTCGGCTTCGGGGACTCGAAAGGTTTGATCGCAGGCGGGGCATTTTCCAACTTTTCCCGCAGCTTCCACGGGAAGTTCCAATTGGCGATCGCACGTGGGGCATTTGATTCGTAAGGTGCTCATCCGAAGTCGACGAAAACGTGACAATTTTGGTCCATTCAATGCAACCTACAAAGCTATACACTTTGGCGAAACCGATGTTGTTGGGCACCACCTACCGTTTCTTGCCAACCGCAGGCATTCGCATTGTCTGAGGACAACACGCTCGATTTCAACGATGTCCTTGGACCTGATGGCAGCATCGCCAGGAGGCTAGAAGGCTATGAGGCGCGCAAACCTCAGCTGCAGATGGCAGCCAAAGTCGCCGAGGCGCTTCGACATCGCAAGCATTTGATTGCCGAGGCGGGCACGGGAACCGGTAAGAGCTTTGCCTATCTCGTCCCGGCGATATTGCATGCAACCGATCCAGCCAACATCGTCCACGGTGACGATGTGGATCAAGGTAAACGCTCGCCCCGAATCGTTGTCAGTACGCACACGATTGCCCTCCAAGAGCAGCTGTTTGGAAAAGATGTTCCACTTCTCAACGCGGTCATCCCACGAGACTTTTCGGCAGTCCTCGTGAAGGGGCGTTCGAACTATTTGTCCAAACGCAGGTTGAATCGGGCTGTCGAGAAATCCACTAGTTTGTTTAGTAGCGAAAGTCAGCACAAAGAGCTGCGACAGATCAAGGCCTGGAGTCGAGATTCGGCAGATGGTTCGCTCGCTTCACTTTCATTTAGGCCGAGCAGCGAGATCTGGGATGAGGTGCACAGCGACACGGGCAACTGCTTTCGATCGAAATGCCCCCACTTCGAGGAATGTTTTTACTTTCGCGCGCGTCGTCGGGCTCTTCACGCCCAGATCCTGATAGTCAACCACGCCCTATTCTTTAGCGATTTGGCTTTAAGACGTCTCGGGGCGGCCCTATTGCCGGATTATGACGCCGTGATTTTGGATGAAAGTCATACCGTTGAGCAAGTCGCCGGAGATCACCTTGGCATTCGGATCACAAGTGGACAGATCGATTACGCGCTCAATCGCCTCTACAACGATCAAACTCAAAAGGGTTTGCTGGTTGATACCGATCTGCAGGCACTGCAGAAGCGTGTGGAAGCTTGTCGATTCGCATCGTCGAATTTCTTTGCAGATCTTTTGGATTGGCAGGATCGAAACGGCGCTAGCAACGGACGCTTTCGCGAGTCAAAGGTCGTTGAAAACTTGCTGAGTGATCGGTTGCGCGAACTGGCTAAGGGTTTGGAGGCTCACGCGGAAAACCTGTCGGCGGAGGCGGAGCGAAAGGACTTCCTTTCGGCCTCGGAACGCATTGGCACTTTGTCGGCGGGCGTGCGAGCTTGGCTCAACCACGAGGTCGACGATGGTGTCTATTGGATGGAGCAACGCCGAACTCGTGGCGGCAACCAGAGAGTCGAGCTTTCCGCATCGCATGTCAATGTGGGCGAAACTCTGCGCAAAGAACTATTTCAATCCGACATGATCAAGACTGCGGTTCTCACAAGTGCCACACTCGCTACCGCTGAGGACAACTTTCAATACTATCGAGGACGAATCGGTTTAAGCCAAAGTCTGTCGGTCAGGGTTGGGAGTCCGTTCAATTACCGTGAGCAAGCGAAACTTGTCGTCGTGGGTGATCTGCCGGATCCCTCCGCCGACCGTGATGCTTTTGAGAGATCTTTGCCTGACCAGATAAAACGATTCGCGGGTCACACCGATGGTCATGCATTTGTTCTGTTTACGAGCTACAAGCTTCTCAAGCAATGCGCCGATGCCCTTCTTCCCTGGTGTAGCGAACAGGGGCTCATGCTCTATAGCCAAGCTGGCACGCAATCAAGAACTCAGTTGTTGGACGCGTTTCGACGCAGCCCTCGAGGTTTGCTTTTGGGAACGGATTCGTTTTGGCAGGGCGTCGACGTACCCGGCGATGCATTGACCAATGTGATCATCACGAAGCTGCCTTTTGCTGTACCCGATCATCCCCTGCTCGAGGCCAGGGTCGAAGCGATTCGTGAGAACGGCGGACAACCATTCCGAGACTACCAGCTGCCCGAGGCGATTATCAAATTCCGCCAGGGTTTTGGACGATTGATTCGAACACGAGACGACGAAGGCATGGTGGTCGTTTTGGATCCTCGAGTGCGCACGAAACCCTATGGTCGATTTTTTGTGGATTCACTTCCGGACATGGAGGTGATGCACGTCTCTCGCGTGCCGTTTCGTCGGCTTCGCGTTTGACAAATCGCTCTTGCCTTTAGCTTTGCAAGTCCTCTTTGATGATCTTATTGCGGCGTCACGGCCGGCGTTTCAATCGTCGATCAAGCGTGCTGCGTTCAATGCCTAGTATCTTCGCAGCAGCACTCTTGTTTCCGTCAGTGAACCGAAGAACAAGATCAATGTATTCGTCTTCGACTTCCGCCAATGTCTTTGAAGGAGCGGCGAGAGTTGTCTCGTTACTTGAGATGGTTTCAAGGCTTGAACGCGGCAAAGCGAAGTCATTTAACTGAAGTTCATCGCCATCGGCGAAGATCGCTGCTCGTTCCACCGCATTCTTGAGCTGTCGGATATTCCCAGGCCAGTCATAGGACTTCAAGAAATCGATCGTCTCCGGTGCGATGGTCAGCTCTTTCGCTCCGATGCGGTGACGAAGCTGGCCAATGAAGTGCGCGATCAAAAGTGGTACATCCGTTACCCGCTCCTTCAATGGGGGAACCAAAATGGGAACAACATCAATGCGATAGAATAGATCTTGGCGGAATGTTCCTTCGGCAACCATCTTTTCTAGGTCCCGATGAGTCGCCGCGATCAATCGCACGTCGACATGGATTGGTTCGTTTCCACCCACTCTTTCGAAGGGTTGTCCCTCCAAAACCCTCAGGACTTTTGCCTGGAGCGGCAACTCCATTTCACCGATTTCGTCTAGCATCAATGTACCGCCGTCAGCGGCTTCAAACTTGCCAATCTTTTGGCTTGTTGCGTCGGTGAAGGCTCCTTTCTCGTAACCGAACAATTCGCTTTCGAGAAGCGTGGTCGTCAGCGCCGCGCAGTTGAGGCAGACCATCGGTCCCCGACGTCTCGGACTGGACCGATGGATTGCCGCGCTAACGAGTTCCTTGCCCGCGCCGGATGGTCCTCGGACAAGGACCGTGCAATCAAGGGGAGCGACTTTTTCAATTTGTTGACGCAGCAACTTGATCGCTTGGCTCTTGCCGACAATCTCAGAATTGTCATTGACGCGTCGCCGTAACTCAGCCAGCTCGCGATCGCTTGTTTCTAATTTTCCACGAAGCCGGTTCGTCGAGTCGACGCGTTCCAAGGCGATCGATAGCACGCGAGATGCCTGCACCATCCATGGAAGCGATCGGCCCATCAACGCATCCCGTTGGCCACCAATGATTCGTAGGTAACCCTTTGGGTTTGATTGCCCGGCCACAATGAGAGGTGCCGCCACGATGGGCTCTTTCGATTCCGAATCACCGTAAAGACGAACGACCGTGCGGCCGAGAGATTGAAGCAGAGGAAAGTCGACTTCTTGATTCGCGATTGCGTGATCATCTTGATAGGACTTGGATGCGGCCTCGTGAAAGGACTCGCCATCATGCAGAAAAATGGTCGCGGAAGCGGCGTTCATGTAGTCTGGAATGTGATTGAGAAACTCTTCCAGGATCGCATCGTCCTTTTCGTGCTTGGAGAGCTCGAAGGCCAACGCGAGGGCCTCACCGGCGGTATGGTCATCCTCGATCTTTGATCGCGCCGTGCCCGAAGGACTCAGTTCAATCGAGTTGGTGATACGAAGGCTGGCGGCTGAGGTTGAAGCTGGCGTCTCATCGTCAGAGGCGATTGCACCGCCGCTACGCAAGTCTTCAACAAAACGAAACTCAAAACCGGCTAGTTCGAATTCGTCTCCGGCGAGGAGTCGATGTGGTGCGGTCAGCGGCGTTCGATCGACCTTTGTTCCGTTTCGAGAGCCAAGGTCTTGAACCCACCATCCGCTTCCCTCACCATCGGTGTCGCCACTGTCCCAGAAAACGCGAGCGTGACGGCGCGAGCAACGCTCGCTTTTAAGCACAATTTGACAGTGTGATGAACGCCCGATGAGCATTTCGTTGGGCGGACAAAGCGGGTAGAGTTCGCTCCACTGCGTTCCCGACTTCAGAATCAAGTATGACTTTCCGGCCATGGAAGACTTCTGGGTATTTGTCTACGGAACTTTGAAGCGAGGCCAGGTTCGGCAGGCTTGTTGGCCAATTCGGCCAATCGAAATCGCTGAAGCATGGACACGAGGAGCGTTGTATAACGGACCATCGTACCCTGCGATGCGTCATGGAGGCGATCGGGTTCGAGGTGAGGGCTGGTGTTTTGACCTCCAAGACCGAAGATTAGTTTTGAAAGTTCTCGACGAGATCGAGGGTACCTACAGCGATGATCGGCCGAACCTTTACGATCGCGTTCTCCGCGGGATTCACCTGCTCGGCGAGTCGGAACGGAGCGTCGAAGCTAGTCTCTATCTTTACGCCACCGACCCATCTGCAGATGGGTTCTCAAGGGTGCAGCCCGATGAAGAGCAATGGGTTACTTGGCCGTGAGGGTGGGGCTCGAGGGACTTCCGGGACCTGGAGCAATTATTCGATGTTCCGGCCTGCCGTCCTGGCTGAAATACGCCTCGGATGCGTGCGATTTGGGATTTGATGCCTTGGTTCGGTGGCCAGTGGCTTCCGGATAGTGCGTGATCCCGCTTCGCGTACAATGGGGAGCAGTAGTTAGAGACTTCTTTGGTATTCATCACCTGTGGCAACGAAATCCCGCCCGCTAGATACTGTCGTGCAGGTTGTCACGCCCGAGAACATTGCCTTTGAGTACCAGCTTGCCGGTCCATTTCGTCGGCTCCCGGCGTTTCTGAGTGACTTGTTGGTCCGATGGGGAATCATCGGCGCTTGCTTCATCGCGATGCTCGTGTCTGGCATCGCGATTGATTTGCAAATTGCCGGGCCTTTCTACTTAGCCGCGGCCTTCATGATCTTGTTTTTGGTGAACTGGTTCTATGGAGCCTTACTGGAGACCTATTTCAATGGCCGAACGATTGGTAAGTGGGCTTGTGGTATCCGGGTTGTGGATGTTGACGGGCATCCTATCGACGCTCGCCGTGCGTTTGTAAGAAACCTCTTGCGGGTGGCGGATTGGTTTCCCATCACGACTCCCTTCATGACTGACGCTGAGGTTCCGTTGCCCATGCCGATTCCGACGGGGCTGGTCGCGATTATTTCGATGACGTTGACCAATCGAATGCAGAGATTGGGAGACCTGGCGGCCGGAACAATGGTTGTCATTGATGAAAAGGCTTGGCGATTGCCGCAAGCGAACATCGAAGATCCGAGAGTGCCCGCATTGGCGTCCTTCATACCGTCTGACTTTCAATTTAGTCGAACCCTATCAAGGACGCTTGCAACCTACGCCGAGCGACGCCCCTACCTATCACCGCCTCGCCGACGTGAAGTAGCAAAGTATCTGGCTTCTGAATTGATTGAACGTTTCGGATTCAGGCGTGATATCGATGAAGATTTGTTGCTTCACGCGATGTATTACAAATCATTCATTGCTGACGACGGCGAGGAGCCCGATCTAAGCCCTCTTCGTGGGTTTTCGCCTTACCGTGGTGATGAGAACAAGGATCCCATCCTAGAGTCCGAGTCTGACGCAGAACAACTCAATCAACCTGGACCGATAAGTAGCACCCAGGTTGTGTCATCGGGCGATCAAGAGGTCGAAAAAAGTGTCAAGGAGATCGCATGAATGTCGCCAAATTACTAGCCGAACATCAGCCCCAGTGGCGTGAGTTGGAAGCGTTTTGTGATGCCTTTGAGGTCCGCGGGAAGGCGGCAGCGAGCGTTCCTGCGGATCGACGCGGTGCCGAGGGCGTTGCCAAGTTCGCTTCTTTGTATCGTGGTGCTTGCGCTGACCTCGCCCTTGCAGACGCCTACCAACTCCCGCCGACAACGGTGACATATCTCCATCGTCTTGTTGCCCGGGCTCACAATCAACTCTATCGCTCCGAGACGCTATCAAATCGTTGGGTCGACACGTTGTTTCGTCAGGCACCCCAACAGATTTTCGCCGATCCATGCGTGCGTGTTGCGAGTCTGATTTTCTTCGGGCTATTCACACTTGGGTTAGTCATGGCCTACAACCAAAATGCTTTCCCAAGTTATGTGGAGACGGTTATTGGAGAGGATCAGATGGAGGTCATGCAGGACATGTATGAGGAACCGCTTCAAGGATCGATGAGTCATTACGTTCCCATGGCGGGTTTTTACATTTGGAACAACACAGGAATCGGATTGCAGTGTTTTGCCTACGGCATTTTGCTTTTGCCTTGCTTATTCGTATTGGCGTTCAATGCTGTCTTTCTGGGTTCCGTCTTTGGATTCATGGCACGAGAAGAAACGGTAGGCAGTGATCACTTCTACGAATTTGTGACGGCGCACGGTCCATTTGAACTTACGGCCATTGCTTTGGCGGCGGCGGCAGGACTTCGGCTTGGGCTTGGCCTCTTCGCAACCGCGGGC